>JALZCF010000025.1 GCA_030863245.1 Chloroflexota bacterium | reverse complement strand
TCCTGTGACAGTGACTAGGTTGAACTGGGCCCTGCTTCGGCAGGGTCTTTTTTGTATGCTTTGGTATCTCAGCTTTCTGTCAGGGTTCGTGCTATAATGCAGACCATTGTATGGGACATACCTAAATGGAGCAAGGTGTGCGAATGAGACAGTTGCTGGAGGCACTGCCCCGTAAGACAAACGTGATGCACGCTTGGGGTGAGTGCCTGTGATATGGCTGCGCACTAAGATAATCGTCTACATTCTCGTATTCTCTTTTTTCATTTACGCTTACACTAGAGACGAACCGAGAGCGGCTTCGCGACCAGTTGAAGGGCCTGCTGTGGAAGGGGTTACTGGGGATCGCGCGACAGCCACGCGCCGGCCAGCCCGGATGGTGAGTGTTACCCCTCCAACAGCGAGTTCGCTACTCTCGGACGTAGATTCCAAGCAGCATGCCCCTGCTGTGGTGGCGACGCGGGTTCCGGAAGCGGTGCGTCCTGTGGTGGGAGGGCTCCTCAGGCCTGATCAGGTTCCCTGGTATGAGTTCGGCGCGCCCGATCCGCTGGCGCATCTGCTCAGCCGCCACCTGAATCGTGCCCTTCTCGACCCACTTCACGGTGGGTCTGCTCTCGCGGAGGAGTGGACGATGACGGGCAATCGCGCCACCTTCACTCTCGCTGAGGATGGGGTGTGGAGCGATGGCACACCCCTTCGCGCAGCCGACATAGTTACCGTGCTGCGTAGGGAGATGGGGGAGGGGAATCTGCCGGGCTTGCAGGATGTGAAGGCCGTCGATGAGCGAACGGTAGAGATAGTGCTGGCACCGCCAGCCTGCTCATCCCTCGTGCAGGTGGCGACCTGGCCCATTGTGGATGCCTATGAGTGGATGCCTACCCGTGTAAGCGGTGATGTCACCGTGGAGGAACAGGGCGAGGAACGGTGGGTTATTGAACCGGATGGATTTTCCTATCAAGCCTTCCCCGATGAATTGGAACTCCGCGAAGCCTGGGAGAAAGGGGAGATCAACACTGTCGTTGGGGCCAGTCGGTTAACGATGGGATCCCTACCGGGTGCATGGGTTCCTTCTGAGCAAGCGGGCCCACTTCTTGCAACACTCATTTTTGCATTGAACGATTCGATGCTAGAGGACGACACGCTCCGTGAGGCACTGACACTGGCAACGGATCGCTCGGCATTATTTGCCGACGCATACGGATTTGCGCCGGAGCACCTGCCTACTGCACTCCTCCCCCCCGGTCATTGGGCCGCACCAACGGAAGCGTTGCCAAGTAGCGCCAAGGAAGCCGCGACCTTACTTAGTCAGGCGGGGTGGCGGGATCGGGATGGAGATGGCATTCGTGAAAACGAAGCGGGAGAGTCGCTTCGCCTTGTGCTCAGCATTCCAATGAGCCATGATCACAGGTGGGAGCGTCTTGCAAAGGTACTTGCCGAGCAGTGGGAGGCTGTTGGAATCCAATTATCGCCGCTCTACCTCGAAGCCTACATGCTGCATGAGCGTCTGCACACAGATCGCTGGCAAGTTGCGCTCGTCGCCTACACGCTGGCCGCCGATCCCGATCAGCGAGCGTTATGGAGCGAGCCGACCGACCTGGTCGGCGAGGATCTGAACGTGACGGGCTATCATAATGCAGAGGTAGCTGATTTGATGATAGAGGGGGAGCAAGTTCCAGGGTGTGAGATTGAGTCGCGGGCCGCTTTCTATCAGGAGGCATGGGCGCAGCTGTTGACAGAGCGCCCTCTTTGGCCACTGTTCGTGTTGCCTTTGGATCTGGTGCAGCGATCCGGGGTCGAGTGGCCGGGTGAGTAGCGTACCTGGCGCACCTATTGCGTGTTGCATGTTGCATGGTGCATGTTATGGATTGTGGGGGCGTGGGGTGGTTGGGTTTTGTGGGCTCGGCTTGGTAAGGAGTACCTATCCAGAACAAGCGGAGGGTAGAGAAGATTTTGGTCGTGCGTGAGGAGGGACCCATGTCAGAACGAGACACAGAAGAAACGATAGATAATCTGCAGAATGATCGAGAACCAATCGAGGAGTCGTCGCTGATCCAGCTCAGCAATCTGACGCGCGAGGAGCAAGCACGGCTCGACGAGGTGTGGCGCGATATCCCCTTGGATAAGCGGCGTCACATGGTTAGACTAATGGGTGAGAAGGCGGACGAGGATTTCCAACTTGATTTCAAGGCGGTCTTCCGACGTGGGTTGCAGGACGCAGACGCGGAAGTGCGTCGCGAGTCGATTGAAGGATTATGGGAGGACGAGAGCGTCACGCTCATTCGTCCCTTCCTTCGGTTGCTTGAGGATGAGAGTGACGTGGTGCGGGCAAGCGCGGCGACAGCACTCGGACGCTTTGTGCTCCAGGGTGAGCTGGGACACCTAACAGAGGAACGGTACGAGGAGTTGGTCGAAGCGCTGGTGAAGATAGTTAGCGATCCCTCCATCCCCATCTCTGTCCGCCGCCGGGCGGTTGAATCGGTCGCCTACAGCGGAGATGAGCGGGTACGGGATATTATCGCTCGCGCATACGAGGACGAATCGGAGGAGATGAGAACCAGCGCTGTCTTTGCCATGGGGCGTAGTGCTGACGAGTACTGGTCCGGGCTGGTGCGTGGCGAACTGTTTAACGAGGATCCCGCCTTCCGTTTCGAGGCGGCGCGAGCAGCCGGCGAGCTAAGTGATTCCAGCGCGGTGCCTCGTCTCATCGCCCTCCTAAAAGATCGGGATCGCGAGGTTCGCAAGATGGTAATCTGGGCCCTGGGCCAGATTGGTGGGGCTGCTGCGCGAGAAGCACTCAAGGGCGTCATCCGGGGCGAGCAATCGGCATCTATCCGGCGACTGGCACAGGATTGTCTAGCAGAGTTGAACCTACTCGACGAGGACTCTCCCTCGCTTTTCCTTGATCCATCCCTTTATAAGGGCGAGGAGGAGGATGACACGCTGGTATGGGATGATGACGAGAATGATAGCGGTTCCGGCGATGATGAGTCGGATGACTTCGACGAGGACGGGTGGCTGCGACTTGAACTTTAAAGTTATCTCGCCCTCGGCAGCTTGGTTTGCTCTATGAACCCTTTTTGATCTAGTCAATAACGTGGTAGGAGTCAATGGATGGCAATAAACGGAAATGGAAACGAACGATCGAGGGAGGAGCAGTTCCGACAGGGCCTGCGCCTCCTGCACCAGGGACGGGCCGTAGAGGCAGGCGCTCTGCTCGAACCCTTACACGAGCAGGACCCTGGCAACGTCGAGGTGGCGCTGAACTTAGGAGGAGCCTATATTCTTCAACAGCGATACGAGGATGCCGTAGAGATTCTAGAGCCGGCTGTGAAGG
>JALZCF010000012.1 GCA_030863245.1 Chloroflexota bacterium | reverse complement strand
CAGTCAACCAGATGTGACGGCGCCCTCTCGCGGGGCCACCGCCAATATGGAGCGCGCTTTCGATCTAGGGGCGCTTGGCGAGGCCCACGAGGGAGTGCAGGCACCGAAGATCGATGAGGATAGCGTGCAGCGGCTGGTGCAAGCGCTCGGCCTGCCGCGGTCGGTGATTGAAGAGATGGTAGATAAGTTGAGGGACTAGGCTCAACGCTAAGTAGGTCCCATAAAGTATCTTCGACCAATATCGTAACTTGTACTCTTTACAGGAGTAGTCTTTGTGCTCCCTGCTGGCGTTGCTACTACGTTAGGAGGCACTGGGAAATATAAACTCCTACCACTTGATCCCTTCTAAGGAACGATCAAGTAACGATAGCCCTGTATAATAGGAATAATAGATACTCAAGATTTTTCCACACGCGAAGGAGGTGGATAGATGACAGTGCCAGTGCTTATCCTGTCAGGGCTTGGGGCATTTGCCTTTGGGCTGGTCGTGGGCTGGGTAACCTATCGTACGTTGCGGCGCAACACCAGTAATGGCCTTAGTGATATTGCCTCCGTCATTGGCGCGGTTGGGGGCGCAGCGGTCACAGCGCTCTTCCCCCAGGAAACTGGTGCGTTCGGCGCGTATTGCCTGGGCTTGGCGCTAGGCTTCTTTGCCTACCTGCGCACGGCAATGAATATTGCCAAGGATATGGACAAGTCAGAATCGGTGGCCGACTGGCTGGGGGAAGAACCCGGCATCGCACGGCAGGATGCGAGCGGTACCGGACGGCGTAAGCCCGGGGTGGCGGGCGAGTAGGGAATGGCTATTACGGTGTGTAATCCTCCTTTGTTTTCCTACTGCTCGCTTGATAGAGGGCTGACTCGTGTTCTGGATTGAAGAACTTCCGGTACCCCCCGTAGTGGCCGTCTCCCCGGCCAAATTGCCCGTTGATGTGTTACTGGCCCTACCCGCGTACACGGTGTACCCGCGTACGGTCAGCTTCAACTTACTAGGATCGCTTGTTGAGCTCCTCCGGTCGACAGGTTCTTGGGAGGCCGCGACACGTATCATAAACGTGCGCGTGTGGGCTCCTGGACTCACTGAAGCGGCGTTTGTTGAATTTGTTGGCAATGCGCTCCGCGACGCGCCGCTGGAGATTCCGGACGGTGTCGCCGGCTCGTTGCGAGCCTCTAGCTTCCTCGGCCTCTCGCCACGAGGGACAAGAGAGTCGACCCCGCTGCGCTATGACATCGTGCACGTGCTGGGCGACGTGGGCACGGTGGATGACGAACCGGTCCTCCTCGTAGGTAGGAATCCGGTGGACGGGCTGCGCGCCGGAGCCCTGCGAGATGTGCTGGTCAGCACGGACACGCGATTGTTCATTCTGCACCTCCAGGAGCCCCCGTTCAACAATCCTGTTGCTCCGCCTGGATCGGATAGCGTCTCCGCGACGTTTGCCCGCTATATCGTGGGTGGCGGCGGCCCGAACGTCGTGACCGTGGCGAGTAACGAGCCCTACGCGATTCAAAACTACTTCGAGCGTCTCTACGCCGGCGTCCTCCACAATGAGCCTCTCCAGGTGATGGCGGTGCCTGAACCATGGCAGGATCCACCGAACCTTCAGGTAGGTATTTTCCACGGGCGGGGCGCCCAGGAACTCTTGCGCTTCGAACAGTGGATGGAAACCCTGGCGGGCGAGTTGGGCAGGATTCGCGACGCGGCCAAGAGCCAACTTGCCGCGCTTGAGAATCTTCGCAATGAGCGGGAACAGATCGCGCCCTATCTCCATCGCTCACGGAAGGAACAAATCGACGCGACGATTGAGGAGATGGAGCGCCGTGTAACTGACCTGCAAAAGCGTGCGGCAGAGCATGAAGAACTTCTCGTCGACTTGCGTGGAAAGCAGTGGTCCCACGAGTCGCAATCCGCGGTTCCCCTGTCGAAAGCAGTGAGCGAACTACCAGAGTTCGACAGTGAGGTCCATCTGATCAGCGGCAGTTATCCCGAGCTTATCAAGGAACTGGAGGCTGACCTGCAGGAGGGTGCGGCGAGTGCACCGCGCGTGCTCAACGCAAATTTCGTTGATTCGACTGGGAAGGTACTCGTGCCAACGGAGGGGCTAGTCGAAGGGAACGAGTACGAGCTGCTGGTGGATGTCGGCCCACGTTGGAACCGCATCGCAAGCATCGTGAAGGGGAACGCCGAGTTCCCCGAGCAAGCCCTGCCACCGGACGAGGCGGGCTACCTCGTGGACGTGGTCGTGGTCAGCCAGGATTTTACCCCTAGTCTAAGCTCCGCCCAAATCTGGATACCGCGAGGCAGTGGGCGCAGTTACGCAGTCATTGATGGAAAGCGCGCAGAGAGGCCAGGGCCGGTTGGCTTGCGTCTACGCGCCCCCGAACGGCCGGAGGGAGGTGCAGGGGAACCCTTTGTTGCGCGGGCGCGCCTCTGCCTCTACTACGAGACTAACGTGCTCCAGTCAGCGGTCGTCGAAGTGGGCGTTGTGGCGGCTGTGGGCCAGGTGCGCGACCAGCCGAACCACATCACGGTAGACTACGTGCTGACCGGGAACTTCCAGGAGTTAGCAGAGCGCTTTGCGCGCCGCGCTGTGCGCTTCCAACCGGATGAGCCGCGCGGGCAGGCGGTCGCGCTCAGCCTCACGTTGAATGACGACGGCGCAGCAGGGCACCGAATTGTGGTCAAGGGCAGGGAGCAGCCCGAAGCAGCTACAGGGGCTGAGGCCGGTGGGGAGCACTGCCCCCCGCATGGTTGGACTCCCTACGACCCAACCGCAGGGCAGGACGATCTAGCGAACGCCCGCAGAGCCCTCCTCGACTGCTTCTTTGAACGGGACAAAAACAGTGGTGAGTTCCTGTTGAACGAGAGGGAGGAGTACATCTACAAGCTGGATGCGCAGAACGGCAAACCACGCGAGCAGTTCGAGTGGGACCTCTTTGTGCTTGCGGCACTAGGGAGCGGACTCCGCAGCAAGGTGTTCAACCAAGTCAGGCTGGAAAGCGCAGTGTGCAACCAGGTGGAGTGGGTGCGCAGCTTGCTCAGGCGCCTCGCGCAGAGTTCCCTCATCCAGATCGCGCGTACCGGCCCGGCGCAATACGCGTTCCCCTGGGCGCTGGTGTACGAGTACCCCCTCAACAGCTCGGAGCAGGACGAGTGGCAGTACTGCCGCGTCGTCCAAGAGGAGTGGTCCGAGGCCGGTATCCGCACCGGCCCTGTCCGGACAATCTGCAAATATCACAACAAGGAGTGGCACCGCAAGAACATCATCTGCCCCTACGGCTTCTGGGGGCTCAAGCACATCATCGAGGAACCACTCTCCCTGCATATGGCAGATGACGCGCGCCGCATTGGCAACGCGGAAAACAAGATTCGTGTCAACCCGGTCCGGGGGCTGGCGATCGGCGTGACCCGCGACAAGAAACTGGATCAGGAGCGTATCGAGCGGCACCTGAAGGCGCTCGGGGAGATGGCCCATATCCAACTGGCACCGGTACAACCAGCTGAGGACTGGAAGAATACTCGTGCCATGCTGCGCGCCCCGGAAATCGTTTACTTCCTCTGCCACGGGGAGTATGACAAAGACACCAACGAGGACTACCTCAGCCTCGGCCCACGGGATGGCCAATCAGCCCACAAAATCTATGCAACGCAGACTATCGAAGAATGGAAGGTGGACCCAGTGGACGGCCCGGATACCGCGGCTTGGCGCGAGCGAAGGCCCCTCGTGTTCATCAACGGTTGCCACACTCAGAACCTCTCGCCGGGCAAGGTCGTGAGCTTCGCGACCGCGTTCGCGGGACTGGGGGCCGGCGGCGTACTGGGCACAGAGGTCAGCGTCGAGTTGCGCATCGCGGTGGAGGTGGCCGAATCGCTATTCCATAAGCTTGCTCCACCCAACCCGCAGCCCCTCGGTGAGGCCCTGCGCGAAGTTCGCTGGGAGCTCGCCAACAAAGGCAACCTCCTCGGCCTCGCCTACACTCTCTACGGCCTCGCGGATTTGCATCTAGTGGAGGCGGGGTAGGCGAAGTCCCGGAACGGGCATGCCGTGCTAGAGTAACATCTGCTAGGGTTGTGCCGAAGGTGGGCCGACGGGTAGGGGAGCAAGACATTTCCACTCGCGATTCCTGCATTCTCCGCGTGCTGCTTGACCATGGTTCTGCAATACCACGTATTCAGCCGCTTCCTCTCACAGAAATATCTTCCCTTATTGGCTACGGCATGCCCATGCCAGTCATGCCCTTGAGCGCGGTGCCCCCATCTCGCTGGTCAAGAGCACCTTGGGACATAGCAATATCTCCGTCACGGACCGCTACACGCATGCCCGGCCAAAAGATTCGAGTGCTCGGTATTTGTCGGTTTAATGAATGATGAACTGTGAGGCTGTAGAGAGAGAGTATATAATAGTATAGACGCGCCAGTGCAGGTAGGTATGTAGGTTATATTGAATTCAGATGTGCTCTACACAACCTATCCAATGAGGCAGGTGGTTATCGCTCCGTGCTGGGCACGCTGAAGCATATCGCGGTGTGGAGTCATGTGTATCACTCCCATGTGTATCACTCCTTCGCGTTCGACCGGGAGCCCAAAGGCTGGACCGGCCTTGACTGGCCGCGCGGTCGCCACGATACGGTAGTCAAGTCGCGCGACTATTTAGACGAGGTCATCTGCTGGTTTAGCCGGGCTATATCAGTGAGGGGCGCGCTTGGCTGGAACGTGCGTTGGCTGATGGAGCATCCTCTGAGTCGAACCTGTCGACGGCGGTGCGAGCTAAAGCCACGCAAGGGGCCGGTGTCCTGGCCTGGATGCAGGCGGATCACGCGCACGCAACGGAGCTGTTCGAGAGTGGGCTGCGCTTGTATGTAGAATTGGGTGACAAAGCTGGCATTGCCACGCTGTACAATAATCTGGGCGTGATCGCCGTGCATCGCGGCGACTACGATCAGGCGCTCCAGTTACTAGAGAAGAGCCTGGGGCTGCGTCGCGAATTGGGGGACAAGTGGGGCACTAGTGTCTGCCTGAATAACCTGGGTGCTACTGTCGGACGGCAGGGCGACCAGGAACGCGCTCAACGTTACTATGAGGAGAGCCTAGCGCCAAGCCGGGAACTGGACGACCAAGTGGCGGTAGCACTACTACTGCACAATCTAGGGGGCCTGGCCGATCGGCAAGATGACTACCAACGAGCGCTGGAATTATACCAGGCAAGCTTGACCCTGCGTCGGGAGCTAGGCGACAAAACGGGGATTGCTCGCTCACTGTTGCGACTGGGTTGGGTAGCCTTGAAGCAGAACAACACGGCACAAGCGTGCCACTATTACAGCGAGAGTTTGACGTTTGGGCGCGAACTCAGTGATAAAGAGCATACGGTTGATTGTCTTGAAGGATTTGCCTTAGTGGCGGCGGCGCGGGAGCGCGCGGTGCAGGCCGCACGATTACGGGGCGCCGGCGCTGGGCAAGGTGCTGGGCGTACCGCGGCCGCCTGACCCTCTGGCCATGTGTGAACCCTACATCATAGCTGCACAGCAGCGAATGGATGACGGCGTTTGGGGGGATGCGTGGGCGGAGGGGTGGGGAGGACGCTCGAAGAGGCGATTGCCTACGCCCTTCAGGGCTCGGTCTAACGTCTAGCCCGCACCGCCTTGAGCCGGTTGGAGGGCTATCACCTCACCTGCCCATCGCCCGGCTTCCAGCGTCCTTTCTGGAGGAGCCCTTTGGCCGACCGGTACAAGTGGTGACACGGGAACCGTTGAGCCCCTACATTGGACCGTACATCCTGCGCGAGGTCGAATATGCCGCCGACCACGCACGAGTATCTCCGTCACATTCTGGATGAGAAAGGTCCGTTCCCTTTCAATTTGTCCACCAATCCTTAAGGTTCTCTTAAGGACAGATGTGTCTGTTTCCAGTATGGTTGTTCCACCATTTTTTCTCGTACTGTTGTTTAGTTGGGCCATCTCAAGCGAGGTGCTTTATGACACGCAGTGGCAGGCTGTTGGTTGGTTCGTTGGTTCTGCTGGTCCTCACCCTTACGCTCTTCCCTGTCCTCCTTCACGCTTCCTCCTTCAGCACTCCTAGCGCAGCCGATGCGGCTGCCGGCAGGGTGATGAGTGTAGCAGTCGAAACACTCAGCGTTACGCCGAGTGATGATGCCAAAGTCGATAGTAGTGCACCCACCAGCAATTACGGATCTACGCGTGAATTAGAGGTATACGACTCGGCGAGCCAGAGCGTCAACAGCTACCTCAAATTCACGGTTACCGGTATCGGCGGCACGGTGCAGAGCGCCAAGCTCCGGCTACACGTTCGCGATGGCAGTGACGTGGGTGGCTCCCTTTACGCCGTATCGAATACCTACCTCAACAGTGCTGAACCATGGAGCGAGCAAGGTCTGGTTTGGGACAATGCACCTGCCATCGAAGGGAATCCGCTCGATTCGCTGGGGGTCGTGGGGAGAAGTACCTGGGTAGAGTTTGATGTGACGGCGGCGATCGGGGGCGATGGCACCTACAGCTTTGCTATCAGCGGTTCTTCCTCCGATCAGGTCCTCTACCGCTCCAAGGAGGCGCTCACCAACCACCCGGCGCTCGTCATCACCTTCGCGACAGTGGAGCCGACGCCGACAGCTACGCCGACAGCTACGCTTACGGCCACGGCAACGGCCACACCTAGCGCCACACCTACTGCTACGCAGACCGCTACGGCAACGGCCACGGCTACTGCCACCGCTACTGCCACAGCCACGGCAACCGCGACACCGGAGTCCAGCGCAACCAACACGCCAACGGCGACGATCACCCCTACTCCCGATCCCGATGGGCCTTCTACATCGCGCGTCTCGGTGGCGGCCGATGGCACCCAAGGTAACGATCTCTCCTGGGTCGCCGTCCTCTCCGGCGATGGGCGCTACGTGGCCTTTGAATCGAACGCGAGCAACCTCGTCAGCGGCGATACGAACGGCTACCCTGATGTCTTCGTCAAGGATCGGACAAGCGGCGAAGTGGTACGGATCGCTCGTGGCACAGGTGGCGAGGAACGCCCTGCCATCTCACCGGATGGTCGCTACGTCGCCTTCAGCTCGCCCGATAACAACCTCGTTCAAGGCGACACCAACACGGGCACGGACGTGTTCGTCTACGATCAAGCGAGCGGGGCGATCACGCGTGTCTCCGTCGCTTCCGACGGCACGCAGACGAATCACACTTCGTCGAATCCCTCGATCTCCCACGATGGTCGCTACGTGGCCTTTCAGTCGCTTGCGAGTAACCTCGTAGCAAGCGACACTAATAACGCGACCGATATCTTCGTCCACGATCGGCAAAGCGGAGAAACCACTCATGTCTCGGTGGCCTCCGACGGTACCCAGGCGAATAGTTACTCGTACCTGCCGGCCATCTCTGGCGATGGTCGCTACGTGGCCTTTATCTCTGCGGCCAACAATCTGGTGAGCGGTGACACCAATGGCGTCTACGATGTCTTCGTGCATGACCTTCAGACGCGCGAGACCGAGGCGATCACCATCGTCTCCGACACTACCCAGATCAACCGGCTCAGTGGAGCGCCGGCTCTCTCCAGCGATGGCCGCTACGTCGCCTTTGTTTCGGATTCGAGCACCCTCGTCCCCGACGACAGTAACGGCTACGCGGACGTCTTCGTGCGCGATCGCTCAACCGACGAGATGACCCGGGTCTCGGTGGCCTCGGATGGTAGCCAGGCCAACAGTCGATCATACGATCCGTTCATCTCCGCGGATGGCCGCTATGTGACGTTTGGCTCCCTGGCCAGTAACCTTGTGGCGAGCGACAGCAACCCAAAGGGGGATGTTTTCGTCCACGACCGCGTCACGGGCGAGACAGAGCTTGTCTCCGTGAACTCTAGCGGCGTCCAGGCGGATGCCGAGTCCCGCGGGTCATCCATTTGGACCGCCCAGGTAAGCATCCTGGTGCTGGATAGCTATGGCAACCGGGTGACGAACGCGACGGTGAGTGGTACCTGGAGCGACGGGGCGAGCGGCACGGGCTCCTGTGCGACGGGTGGGGATGGGCAGTGTACAGTCAGCTTGGGTGATATCCGCAAGAATATCGGCTCGGTGACCTTCACCGTAACCAACATCGATCGGGGCAACACCCTGACCTACGACCCATCGGCCAACAGCGACCCGGACGGGGATAGCGACGGCACAACGATCACGGTGTCGAAGCCGTAGGAGATTGCAGGGGCACAGCCTGGATGAGGCAGCGGTGGTTCTCGAATCGGGAATCACCGCTGGTTGTTTATTTCGGAGTTGGTAGCCTCGTGGCGGAGCATGTGGCAGGCGCGACCCGGTGGCAATATCAATCCTTCTCTTGCGCCTCTCCCCTCGGAAGGAAATCGCGGACCAATGCTTGGAGCTTTTCACCTCCGGTAGCACAACAAGTGTCTCTCACCCGTCGCCTTCATCCCCTCGATCAGCCCGACCTCGTAGATGGCATCGAGGGGCTGCTTTCAGTACCTCGGACGGGTCGTATTCATTGAGACTCTCACACCTCGCGAGCGTGCAAGCTATGCATAGACGGGCACGCCACAGGATGACGAGCTCGTCTGCCCAACCTTCCAGCCCGCTTGGTTCCCATCTTGAGCGGGCTTTGTCTTTGTCCCTTTACGGGTGAATGCTAACTACCGTGACCCCTGTTGCTCGATGGATTGGCTTGGTGGAACGTTCGGTTGTAACAAACTCTTGGGCACCTACCTCCAGGGCAGCGGCAATGTGTAGCGCATCAAGGGCACCCATGCCGACATTTTGGGCGGTCGTCAAGGCCAAATGGATGAATGCCTCGTCACATGTGGCCCACTTCGTAACGGCCTGGAAGTACGTTTGATAGAAGGCCACTTCTTTCTGCCGCTTGAAGTAGACGGGCTTGGGGAGGACCTCTAGCTGCAGGAAGGGACTGGAGGCAAACACACGATTCGGATCGGCGAGGATCGCCGTTGCACGCCGCATGACAGCGGGATCCGGCCCCCGCGCCGCAGCAATTAGCACACCGGCATCAATGAAGGTGAGGATCATTCATCCGCCCACTGATAGCCACCTCGGCGCTCTGCTACCTCGCGTTCGATTCCTTCCCAATCTAGCCAGGGCTCGCCCGACGCCGCGTACTCTGCGCGTGCTTCCGCCAGTGCCTCTAGAAGAGCCACCCGCTCTGGCGGGAGCGCCAATGAATCGCGCTCCGCTTCTAAGGCTTGCAATCGTTCCTTTACGGCTTCCTCAACAAAGGCCTCGACGCTCTCCCCACGTTGGGCGGCCCAGCTGCTCAATCGCTCGTGGAGTGAATCGGATATCTGGATCGTGCTCATAGCTTTTCCTCTCCTTAGGCTGCTTCCCTTGCGTTTCAATACCGCTTTCGGCTGACTGCTATCGTGCTGTGGCTCAATTCTGGCTATTTTCGCCTGTTTGGTTGCGAGCGCCTCTCCCTAACGTGTCGGGTGCTGCGGTGCTTGCATTTCTTGTTCCCGCTCCCGCGCTTCCTCTGCGGTCGTAGTGATCCACCCTAGTCGTTCCTGGGGAAGTGCGTATAATTCCAGTTCCGAGCCATCCTCCAAGAGTAAGTCGAAGCCGCTGCACTCTTCGCCAGCATCGTCGCAGCGGACGCCGACGATCCGCTTGTCGCTTAGGAAGTTGGCGAGCGCCTGATACTCCTGTGCTCTATATTCCTCTGCGGTTACAACATGCTTCCCCCACCACTCGCTTTGACCAATCAACTCGCAGAGGCGGTAAAAGCGATGTTCGAGAATGTAATGGTCGCATTTGTCGGCCAGCCAGATGAGCGCGTATTGAATCCGTTCGATCATCTTGCTTCCCCTCTCTAGTACGCTCTCAGTGGGTCGTGGGGATTGCAGCTCCAGACGGTCTGAGTCTCGCTCTCAACCCGCTTCTCTTTCATTACCCTCGATCGGGTCGTATTCATTTAGACAGTGCCATAACCGTTATGCGTATTATGACATACTCTTTTAGTACCCTCGAACGGGTCGTGTTCATTGAGACACATCGGCCTGGCCAAAGTCAACAGCTCCACGATGGCCTTTCAGCACCCTGTGTTGGGTAGGATCATTGACATAGCAGAAAGCCTTGCGTAGCGGCCGCGAGGTGGATTCAAGCAGTACCCTCTCTCGGAACGCGATCGCCGATATCCTGAATGCGCCAGCGTACGGTATCAGGCGCAACTTCAGGTAGAATTAAGAGACATTGCGTGCGAAACAGCTTTTTCCCCTGAACATGCGTATCCAGACCAAAAAGGAAATCTTGTCGCTCCTGCAAGAGTACCAAGTACACCTTGAGCGCTTTGGGGTCAAACGGTGCGGGCTGTTTGGGTCGTTTGCGCGGCGTGAGCAGCGACCCGACAGCGATATTGATCTGCTGGTTGAGTTCGAGCTGGGACGGAAGACATTCGACAATTTTATGAATCTGGCGTTCTTTCTGGAGGAGCTCTTCGGTCGACCGGTACAAGTGGTGACACGGGAAGCGTTGAGCCCCTACGTTGGTCCGTACATTCTGCGCGAGGTCGAGTATGCCCCAGACCACCCGTGAATCTCTCCGTCACACTCGTGCATCTCTAGTTTCACGTTTGGCTCTACAAGTTGACCGTGCCTGTATAATCCTCTACCGCCCCTAGAGCCTTGAGTGCTGCCTTCTGTGCGGCTGTCAGACCTGTCACCCCAGTGATATTCGTGCCCTCGTACGGTTTGGGGGCGCGGAGCGTTTTCAGGCGGCTCCCGCTTGGCACCTCCCAGAGTTTGATGGTTTCGTCGTAGCTGCCGCTGGCCAGACTCGTCCCGTCTGGGGCGAATGCGACAGGTCTGACCCAGTTGGCATGCTCGCGTAGGGTATGGACGAGTCGTCCATTGTGCGCGTCCCATAGCCGGACGGTCTGATCCGTACCACCGCTGGCTAGCCATTTTCCATCTGGGCTAAACGCCACCGCATTGACGCTGCTGAAGGGATCGGTGAAGGCGGAGCGGGCCAGGTTGGCCTGTGTGAAGTTAACCTCGCGCAGGTGCCTACCCCGCACGTAGGCTTGCCAGACAGTCAGCCGTGAGAAGTCATAGCCCCGTAGATCATAATTTAGATGGAGCGCCAGATTGAGGAGGTTACCTCCCGTGTATCTCGGCGCCAGGGGCGCTTCGGCCTGCAAGCGGGCGAGGATACGCCTCAAACGTGCCTCCAGCCCGGCACGGCCCAGCCTGGCCAACAGCCGCTCCGCGATGGGCCGGAGGATCAGTCGCTCCTGGCTCTGCCGGATATACTCCTTGGC
>JALZCF010000717.1 GCA_030863245.1 Chloroflexota bacterium | reverse complement strand
GTGCGGGCCCCTCAGCACCTCCGGCACCCGCCACCAATCAGGCAAGTGGCGGACTCATCGATAATATGACGAGCTCTACGCAGGCTGTGCCCGTAAGCTCGCCTATTTACGGAAAGACTTGGGTAACCTACTACGGCCGGCCCGGCATCCCGGTCATGGGGATCCTTGGGGAATACAGCATCGATGGATTAGTTCCAAGGCTGCGTGAACAAGCGGCAGCTTATGACCAGGCAAACGGTCCGAATCTAGGCGTCACACCGGCCTTCCACCTGATCTACGGCATGGCCACCGATCACCCTCAAGGGGATGGCAGCCACCTCGCCTACCTCTCCGATGATCTGACTCGTCAATACATCGAGCGTGCGGGGGAGGAAGGATTCGGCGTGATCCTTGACATACAGATAGGATCGCTCTATCCCTTAACGGCCATGCAGGCCGCTTTTCCCTATCTACAGTACCCTAACGTCCACCTTGCCCTGGATCCCGAATTCCGCATGACCGAGCCCAATCAGGCAGAGCCGGGCAAACCCCCCGGCCACGTGACCGCAGCCCAGATCAATGAGGTGCAGAATGCCATGGTCGACTACATGGAGCAGAACGGGATCGGCGGGCGCCGCATCCTGATCGTTCACCAATTCCTCGACTCCATGATCGTCAACAAACAAGCTATCGCTGAGGTCGACAGGATTGAGCTCACTGTTACGGCAGATGGTTTTGGAAGGCCGGTGACGAAAGTCAGC
Source organism: Chloroflexota bacterium (assembly GCA_030863245.1). GTDB lineage: Bacteria > Chloroflexota > Anaerolineae > Ardenticatenales > Ardenticatenaceae > JALZCF01. The sequence continues at coordinate 18,267 of JALZCF010000717.1, read as the reverse complement.
AAGTACAATCGATTCATGACGCCAGACGTAGAGTTCGCTGGCTTCAAGCTCTTCTACCGCTGGGATGATCCATTACTAACCGAGCGCGAGGTCCTCGGCATCGATCAAGCTCGGGGCGCTCCCTTCATGGAAGTCACGCCGAATCTCATCATCTACCAGTAGCTGTTGCATGGTGCATGTTGCATGTGCGCGGCGCGCATGTGCGTCGCATACATGGTGCGTAGTGCGTGAACTTCTAGCCAGGATCCAGGCCTAAAGCTCACGCACTACGCACTATGCGGTTGAATCAATCCGCAATCCGCATTCTGCATCCCGCACTTGTCTCATTCCGCACTCGGCACTCCGCGTTCCGCAATCGCTTCAGTTTGCCTCGATCTTTTCGAAGGCGACCTGATAGGTGCGGGAGGGGACGTCACCAAGCTTCTCGGGCCAGTGGCCGGTGAGGTCCGCCGTGATCTTGCCGACGTGCTCGTGGCTGTTCTCGACGAACAGGGTGTAGCGCTGCTGGATGCCAGCGGCGACGGTGCCGGCAAGATAGAGCCCGGGAATGTTGGTCTCCATCGTTTCTGGGTTGAAGAGTGGCACGCGATTCTCCCCTTGTAGCTCCACCCCTGCCATCTCCAGCAGGCTCTGGTCCCCTCTAAAGCCAGTAGCTAGTAGCACAAAATCAGTCTCGTGGTGGATAGGTGCCTGCCTGGCCGATTCTCCATTCTCTGGGGGTACTAGTACAACATGTGATGGCGTGATCTCCACCGGTACCGTTTCCGGAAGGAAGCCAATCGTGCCCGCCTCAATCTGGGTTTCGAGGTCCGGCAGCAGCCAATGCTTGACGCGCCGCTCGTCGAACTCGGCGCGCCGGTAGCTGATCGTTACCTGCGCCCCCGCCCGCCAGCAGCGCAGGGCGGCCTCCACGGCCGAGTTCTTGCCACCGACGATCAGAAGCCGGGTGCGGAAATAGTCGTGGGGATCGCGGAAGTAGTGAGAGACGTGAGGCAGATCCTCACCGGGAATGTGGAGCAAGTTGGGCCAATGCATATCTCCAATGGCCAGGACCACGTGCTTGCTGAAGTAGCGCCGTTCCTCCGTTCGTGGCTCAGTTGTAAGCAAGAAACCGTCAGGCGTGGGCTTGAGGGATGTTACCGGCTCGAAGGTGTTGATCTGGAGGTCAAACTGCTCCACCACGCTGCGCAGGTAAGACAGATACGCCTCACCCGTGATGCGTTGCTGGTGGTTGTTCTGAATAGGCACGCCCGCGATCGCCAGGCGTTCCGTCGTACTGAAGAAATGGGTATTTCGCGGCCACCACGTCATCGTATAGCCGATCTGGTGGGCGTCGAAATGGATATAGTCCACCCCTTGTCGCTTCAAGGATACAGCCATTTCCAGACCAATCGGTCCAGCCCCGACAATTGCGACCTCGTGTCGTGGCACATTTCCATTGGGGTGGTGCTCTTCGTGTCGTCCTTCCATATTTATCTATCAACCTCTTGTTAATTGCACCTCCTCTCGATCTGCAAGATCCTCTCCATAGCATAATCGCCACGGAACGCCACGTTCGCGAAGCTATAGAACTATGAAAATAACGAGCTAGATGTCCCTCAAGTCAACTGGTCGCATCTCCGCGTCGAGTGCCCTTCCCCGACGTGCGACGATTCCGGGGAGTGCTTCAATGTCGTCGAGGGTGGTGCGAAAGTTTACGATGCAGGCACGGAGGACGAATTTCCCTCCGATTACGGCGTTGGAGAGAAAGACCTCACCGCCCTCCATCAGATCTGTTAGCAGAGTTCGATTCAACTCATCGAGGTAGGCTTCGATCGCCTCCCGCCCAGGCGTGAGGCCGTTTGGTACGTAGCGGAAGGTCGTAATGCTCAAATTGTGGGTAAAGGCCTCCAGTTCCTCGTGTGAATCGACTAATTGGCACAGGTCCTGTGCCAATTTGATATCGTCGCCGATCATCTGCGCATAACCATCGCGGCCTACCTGGCGCAGGGCAAGCCATACCTTCAACGCGCGAAACCCGCGCGAGTTTTGCGGGCCATATTCATAGTAATTGACGGGGGATTCCTCCACGTTTTCATCGAAGTGATAGTATTCGGGATGAAAACTGTACGCATCGAGCAGGTGCTGGGGATTGCGGACCAGGGTGCAGCCTGCTTCGAGTGGACTGTATAGCCACTTGTGCGGATCGAGGGCGACGGAGTCCGCTTCGCGCATTCCGCTCATGTTGTCTGGCGCATGCGGTAGTATAGCAGCGAAAGCGCCGTAGGCGCCATCCACATGGAACCACAGCTCATACTTGCGGCAAATATCGGCTATGTCGGAGAGCGGATCAACGGCTCCCGTGCTGACGGTGCCGGCCGCTCCGACGACGAGGAAGGGGAGATAACCCTTTTCCTGGTCTGCCACAATCTGTTCCTCAAGAGCGTCTACATCCATCTGCTGGGCATCATCGGTGGGAATCCAACTGATGGCGTCTGTGCCTAACCCAAACAAGTCTGTTGCTTTTTGTATCCACGTGTGTGTCTCCCGTGACGCATAAACCCGCAACGGTTGCCTGCCAGCAAGCAAACCTTCAGTGCGAATGTCCCATGGGGCCTTGGCCGTGCGGGCAGCCAAGAAGGCGACAAAGTTTGCCATGTTGCCGCCGCTTACCAGTAAGCCGCCACACTCTGCCGGATATCCGATCATCTCAGCAATCCAACGCACAGTCTGAGCCTCGATTTCAGTGGCTATCGGTGCAAGCATCCAACCACCTACGTTCGGATTGACTGCGGCCGCTAACAACTCTGCCAAGGCCCCGATGGGAGCCGCGGATGAGGTGATGTAGCCCCAGAAGCGGGGATGCCCATTGAACACCGAGTGGTCAAAGAGCAGGTTGGCTGCTTCGTCAAGGAGTGGGGTAGGGGATGCCCCTTGCTCAGGGAGCGGGGCTCGAATGAGATCGCGTATCACTTCCGGCGATTCCCCTGGGCTTACAGGTCGCTCCGGGAGAGACTCTAGAAAGTCAGCGATCCGATCCACAAGATGGTAACCCATCTCACGAAATTCATCGGGTCGTATGCTTATGGGTGCAACGCGAGCTCGAAGATTACTTTTTTGAGTTCCGCTACTCATCGCTCTTTCTCCTGCGCTTAGAATAACCAGTTAGCATTCCTAACTCCTCTCTCTCAATCCTGCAAATAAGTCACGCTCTACCTGTCTGCCTCCATTGACGAGGCTGAAGGCGCGGTAGAAGGTCTGGGTTCCCCATAGATACTGGTGTTGCTCCTCTGATAGCTCGGTGAGTGCCTCATAAGTGGGAAGCTGGGTTCGATGACAAGCGACGGCCTGCCATACTTGCTCCCAGTGAGCGGCAGTGTCGATCCAGGTAGTGACTGCCCATGGTTCCCAGGCAACCGACCGTCGCTCCGCACCATCCACCTGCATCACCAGGTCGCCCATGGCCGCCTCGTAGGCGTCTAGCTCCGCCCGCGTTATTGCCATGTAGTAGAGCTTCGACACTTGGTGGGGCAGCTCTAGGACATCACGGTAGCTCGCGTTAGCTGCAGCCACAACGGCTGCTGTGGTAAACTGGCTGATCGCGATGTGATCGGGGTGTCCATATGCGCCGTCAGGCCCGAACGTAACGACCACCTGTGGCTGCACCCGCCGTAGATGGGTGACGATCTTGGCGATGACCTCCGCAGGCTCGGCCTGATCGAGCTCACCGTCCCGATAGCCCAGCAAGACAATCTCCCGCAAACCAAGCACCTCGCCGGCCGCGCGCAACTCCGCCTCACGGATCCGACACAGCTCGGCTGATCCCGGATAGTCATCAGGATCGCCGGGCCATCCGCGCTGTCCACACGTCGCCGTGACGAGATAGGTCTCGTGGCCCTCGGTGGCATACTTGGCCAAGATACCACCCGTTCCCAGCGATTCGTCGTCGGGATGGGCGACAACACACATCAATCTGAAAGGCTCATTCATGATCTTTCCTGCACTGAGGGTTTGTCTCGGTATCGATCAAATATTACGTACCTCTGGGACGAAATCTTGCACCACCAGCAACGGAACCGTGGCATAGGAGATAAGGTTACTGGTGATGCTGCCGTGCGGCCATCTGCTGCTAGAGGAGTGACCGCGCGCACTCGCTACCAGCATATCCACCTCTTCGGCTTCTACCAAGTCATGTAATGAGGCCGACACCTTTTCATTGACTACGATGTGCACCGTGGGAGTCGGCGATAGTTGTTCCTGTAACTGTTCCAGGTAGCGGATGGCCGATTGGTGATGTCGAGCCGTAAGATGCTCGGCTAGTTGATAATCCTCCGGTGACGACGGTGCACGCTGGGGTAGCTCAGGCGGACGTATGACGTGCGCGAGCAGGAGGTCCGCGTCGTGATGGCGTGCTAGCGCTACTGCAACAGGGAGCGCCTGTTCCGCGCGTTGCGACCCGTCGAGCGGGACAAGGAGTCGGGCATAGCGTACCGGTGTAAGGTCGAGCGGAACAAGCTGGTACGCCCGCACGATCATCATCGAACGGTACGCGTGTTGTACGACCTTCTGCACCACACTGCTGATATTCCAATGGCTCGGGCCGCTCGCTCCATGGCTACTGAGGAGGATCAGGTCCACGTCTTGCGCCTCGGCGTATGCGACGATACTTGCTGCCGCTTTGCCTTGCACGACCTGCTGATCGGTATAGATACCCGCCTCTTTCAGTCGCCTTGTGAGCTGCTCAAGGTACTGAGTCGCCCGCGCCCGACGATACCGCCAGCCTAGCGAGAGACGAGGGTAGGGTTCGCGATCCTTGACGACACTTAAGAGTGTGAGCCGGCTGTCGAAGGCATCAACCATTCCGACGGCGTGCGGCACAACGCACTCGGCCAAGGAAGAGCCATCTAGTGGAATGAGGATATGGTCGAACATCTACGCCTCTAGGGATGTGTGGAACTATTTAAAGCATGACATGGACCGGTAGCGGTAACAAATCGGCTCCGATCAACCCTTTCTTGTTGCACAGTCAGTTCCCTCCAGTCGTATTGCTTAAGGTGCGTTGATGGCTGTGCTCTATGCTGGTTCGTCCTTTCATTGGCTGACTCCCGCTTGATTGAAGATGCTGAAGAGGGCTTAGGGTGACTATAACAGGTATAGCGTTGCAAAACCGTTGCAAAGTGCGCGAGCAAGAGGTCCGCGCGGCAATGGTGAGCCAGTGCCACGACAATTGGGGGCACGCATTAAAGCCATTCTGGCCGCGTAATGTTTGACTTAAAGCCTACCTTAAGTGCTAAACTATATATAAAGAAAGTGGATCCAAGTGCCAGTACAGGCACACGTTTTGAAGGGCGGCCAAGGAAATAAGGGATGCCTACAGGGTAAGCGGATAGTGCATTACATTCATTGGTGAGCCGCCTGGACGGTGAGGAGGAAGCGATGCGAAGTGAAGTCATAGCCAGAGAAGAGAAAGAGCAGCGATCGGTACAGGAGGTGTTCGAGGATCACTTACGCAAGCGCCAGGCAGGGCGGGTCGAGGAGGATATCGCGCGCAACTTTGCGAAAGATGTCATCTTGCTGACGGGTTACGGCGTCTACCGAGGGCACGAGGGGGTGCGCCGCTCGGCGCGGATCCTCTATCAGCAGTTACAGGACGCGACCTTCCAGTACCTTACCAAACTGGTTGAGGGGGATGTGGCCTTCCTAGAATGGACAGGGGAAGGGGGTGGCAATCAGGTCCAAGATGGAGCCGATTCGTTCCTTTTCAGAGATGGCAAGATCGTAGTGCAAACCATCCACTACACGGTGGAGCCCGTTGGTGACTAGTGTCGCGCAAGGGGGATTGGTGTACGCGGCATATCCCTTGCTGGCTATATTATAGAGCTGAACTTGTGGAACTAAAGATGGTTTGTTGCATGTTGCATGTTGCATATTACGGATTGCAGGATGCTCAGGCTGTTTGCGGTTTGCGTTGTGTGCCCTAGCTGGGACAGGTTTAGATTTACAGGCTCGGGTAGGTAAAGACGATGGCGGGCTAGCCGCCGTGGCTTGTGATGCAGTGGTTGTAGGCGGGTAGCTGGATGAGGTAGATGAAGAGGAGGTTAAGATGAGAACGCTAACCGATGAGATGGTGACCGGTGCCATTGGAGGCCTGGCCGGTGGGATGATGATGACTGCCTTCATGACAGGGGCAACGAAGGCCGGAGTCATCGACGAGACCTTGCCCCACAAAGTGGAACAGTATGCGGAGGAGCAACTGGACCAGCAGGAGCAGACCGATCTCACACAGGAGCGAGCGTTCGCGCAGGGCGGCCACTTGGTCTACAGTGCGGCACTCGGTGCGCTGTACGGTGCCCTGCGTCACTCCATGGACGATCCACCACCGCTTCCAACCGGCCCCGCCTATGGCTTAGGCATCTATGCCATCAACCTGCTGGGGATCGGTCCGCAACTCGGTATCACGCGCCGTCCTTGGAACGAGGAGCCGACCACGGTGGGGCGCCAGATCATGATGCATGCCATGTTCGGCGCGGTGACGGCACTCGCCCAGGAGGAGCTCCTGCAAAGGGGGTTCGACGTACCGACTCCCGACGTTGGGAGCAAAGTGGCAGGCCAGTAGCGAAAGCAGTCGCGTGCGACGCCGTAGGACAAGGATTGAAGAGAAAGGTGGCTGGCTCGGCCCGCTGGGCGCCGATTCACACGAACGATTGAGCAGGAGATAGACCAGCAGCGCTGGGGAATTCAAGCTTGCGTTAGACTAAAGTTGGGCGAGCACGAGCTGACCGAGAGGCAAAAGGGTAGCAGGGGCTTGACAACTATGATACACTCCTAGAGAGCAGAACTTCGTCCTGTTCTTCCCGGGAGGCGATAAGATGTCAAGCTACAAGATTGCTGCCGTCCAGATGGCGCCCGTCTTTCTGGATCGTGACGCCACCGTTGTCAGAGCCTGTGAGTTGATTTCCGAGGCAAGTCAAAATGGCGCTCGCCTGGTTGTCTTTCCCGAGGCCTTCATTCCTGCTTACCCCGACTGGGTCTAGCTGCTTCCCCCTGGTCAGGACCAGATGCTGAGTCATCTCTATGCGACCCTGCTGGAGCAATCCGTCACCATTCCCAGCCCAGCCACCGACCAACTCTGTGAGGCCGCCAGGTAAGTGGGTGTCTACGTGGTGATGGGCCTCAACGAGCGTAACGTCGAGGCCAGCAATGGGAGCCTGTACAATACCCTGCTCTACGGGGATAGCGTCATCATCAACCCCGATGGCACCTTCATCGCGGGCCCGCTTCACGAGGAACAGGGGATTCTCTACGCGGAGATAGACCAACAGCAGATGGATGGAAGCAGATGGAACCCCGATGTGGCGTAGCACTACGCACGCCCCGATCTGTTTCAGCTCACCATCCGGAAGGATCCCCATCCGATGATTTCCGTCACCGAAACCCCGTCGCAGATGGCGCAAGACGAGGTGGAAACGTTACGCACATAGAGATGTCTCAGGTGTTTTCGTTGCCTCGTCCCCCATGCTGTTCGGCAGCGCACTCCCCATCGCCGCTATTGTACTGATCCTTCCTCTCTTTGCGTCGCTTCCCAACCAGGCAGATGAAAACGACCAGGGCATGTTCGATCCCTTCATCCTTCATCCTTTGAATCAAGCCCCAACTCCAGATAGACAAACTGCCCCTGCGGCAGGCGTTTGACGGGGTAGGGAAATTGCGGCAGCAGATGCGACAGCGCCGGGTTATCTTGCCGGACGAGGGCAGTGAGTTTCTTGATGCCGCGAGCGTGCACCTCTCTGATTAGAAGCTGCAGGAGATGTCTCCCTACCCCCTGTTTCTGGATGTCGTCACGTACCACGATAGCGGCCTCCGCTGCGTTCGGTGGGATCCGAACGTAGCGAACCCCAGCGACAATCGCGTCCCGCTCGCCAGGCAAATCCGCGAACGCTAACCAGCCCTCCCCTTGGGAGGGCTCAATGCGTGCGATATGTTGCGCCTCGTCCCACACCTCCTCCACGCTAGGGGCGTCGAGCGCACGATTGAAACGTTGGAAGCGACTCTCCGGGCCCAAGTGCTCGAAGAGATCAACCAACAGCGGCACATCATCGGCCCGGAGCGGGCGAACGCGAACAGATAATCCCGTTTTCGTCTCGAAGGTGTAAACAATATCCTCTGCCATGACGCACTCCTCGCCAAAGGGCCACTGGAAACGCCAGTATATCATAGCTGTATTATTCCCCGAACTGGCACCCGAACCGCCCGTCCGACCATTGGCAAACAACAGAAGTCCGTCTATGCTTATCGCAGCTTCCCTTTACCGAACTTGTTCGTCAACAACCATCGGGAGAGCTAGGAGGAAGAACATGGCAGAAGAAACCATCCAACCGGTTGAACAACGTACGGTTGAGTTTCATGGAGACGAGCTGGTGGCGGTGCGGGCGGAGGATGGAACCATCTGGATCCCTATCCGTCGGGTCTGCGAGGCGCTTGGCGTAACCTACCAGGGGCAGCTCGAGCGCGTACGGCGCGACCCCGTGCTGAGTGACGCTTTGGGATCTGTCAGTGTTACGCTTACAGATGGTCGCACCTATGAGATGAATTGCCTCCCGCTGAAGTTCGTGCGTGGCTGGCTTTTCGGCATCAACGCCAACCGTGTCAAAGAGGAGATCCGGGAGAAGCTGATCCAGTACCAACGCGAGGTCATCGAGATCATCGACCGTGCCTTCGGCCGCAACATGCCGGAGGTGGACGTGGACGACGCCATCCTCGAGGCGATGCGAGAGAACGCGCGCCAGCAGCTCCAGCTGTGGGAAACCATCATCGCGGAGAAGCGGCGGCTCCGCGCGACGGAGGAGTTGGTGCAGGAACACGACGATCGCCTCATGGCACATGAGCGTCTGCTGTGGGAGTATGATGGCGCGCTTAAGGAGGCCTTCGCTGATCTGAGCGACCTGCGTCAACGCCAGAGCCAGCTGCTGGCGCGTTTCAGCGATGTGACTCGGCTGCTACCCGCACCCTCCGACACCATCAACCCCGGGCAGAAGGCGGCGATCAAAGAACTGGTGGATGACATCGTCGCGGCCGCGCAGGAGCGGGGGATCCGGCTGGGGCAGGGTCGCAACGACTACCCCGCCGTCTGGGGCGCCTTCAAGCAGCGCTTCGACCTTGCGAAGTATGACGAGCTAACCGTCGCCCAGTACGACGAGGCACTAGGGTGGCTGAAGGCATGGCTGGATCGGATACGTGCGAGTTGACCGCAGCTCCCACCGCCCTAGACAACCTTACAACTGTCCCGAAAAATTGTTCATTGGCTAGACAGTACTATACTAACGGCGGCACAAAGCACCATCTCTTTATCTCTTTGCTCGCTCACCGGGCCTGCCCATGAATCCAAGCCTACTACACGCGTCGTGTAGTCGCATAGTACACAGTGCGGGAACTTTTATTGCATAGTGGTGGGTAAAGGAATAGCTCGAAGGTTTCGTAGGATCTTCATCCATTCCTTCTTCCTTCATCATCCCTACCTTCTATCACACCCTCCTACTCTGCCTACAGTTCACGCACCACGTACCACGCACCACGTGTGCCAAGCACATGCGCGCAGCGCACATGCAACATGAAACATCTTCCTTCTAACACCCTAAACCCTATAGCGGAGACTCCATGACTACTACTCGCCATCTCTCATGGTATAAACCTATTTCGATCCTGCTCCTTCTCGTCCTACTACTAGCGGCCCTTGGCCCATCAGCCGTGCGCGGGGCCGACCCCAATGTAAAGCGCGGCGAGTTTGTCTACCTACGCGCATCCGACGAGTCGGTGAACACCTTCGTCCCCCCGCCCGACGCGCGCCAACTCCTAGAGGAAGCGCCGACAGCAGTCATCAACGTGGAGTACCATGGCTTCTCAGCCGAGGCCCAGGCCGCGTTCCAGTACGCCGTCGACATTTGGGCGCGACAGATTGTCTCATCCGTGCCGATCCACGTGAAGGCCTACTGGCAACCGCTGCCTCGAGGCGTTCTCGGTGGCGCCGGCCCGGCGAACTTCTACCGCGACTGGACTACCGGCAACCCGCCGCCGCAGCCGAACACCTGGTACCCGATCCCGCTCGCTAACAAGCTGGCGGGGGGGGATCTGGTGCCGCCACCGGGCAGTGAGGAAAACCCGGCGCACGACATCGAGGCAGTGTTCAGCAGCATCCTCCCCAATTGGTACTTCGGCACCGACGGCAACCCTCCGCCGCGTTCCTACGACTTCGTGAGCGTCGTCCTCCATGAGCTGGGCCATGGGCTTGGTTTCGTAGGCTCAGCGCGCGTGGAAGGGAACATCGGGGAGTGGGGGCTCGGCACCGGCTTCCCCTTCATCTATGATCGGTTCGTCCAGAATGGGGCAGGCCAGGCGCTCACCAACACCGCGCTCTTCCCCAATCCTTCTTCGCAACTGGCCGCCCTGCTACAGAGCAACGATCTGTATTGGGCCGGCCAAAATGCTGTGTCGGCCAATGGCGGCAGCCGGCCCAAGCTCTACGTGCCGCCCGTGTGGCAACAGGGGTCGAGCTACTCGCACTGGGATGAAGCGGTGTATTCACCAGGGAACCCCAACTCCCTGATGACTCCTGCACTTGCCAACGGCGAAGCCATCCACGATCCCGGCCCCGTGACGCGCGGCCTGTTCACAGATATTGGTTGGACCTTCCAATCGACCACTCCACCACCGCCACCGCCGGCGAGTAGAATCGTGTTATCCCTGGTTTGGCGATGTACTCGTTGCTAGGCCTTTCCCAAGGCCTCGCGTGGCTTGTTGCTTTGCTTGGCTAACGAGCACATTACCCTAGTCGTTTCGACCCCGTAGCAACCTTGCCACGGGGTCGAACCCATGACTCAAATCAGTGTCAGGGATTGCGGATGTAGAGCCGGTTTGGGGGACTAGCGAATCGTAGTGATAGGCCTCGGCGGCTCTGCGAATACCCCCAGACGGTAGCCCATGCCGTCCTGCTCCGCGAGGTAGTCGTTCTGCAATGCAAACTCTGCTACCTCCATTGCACCCTCGTCAGAGAGCGACAATGGTTCCTCCACCACCTCTACGAGGTCGATATCCAGGAACGGCCAGGCGGCCAGCTCGTCAGCCTCCCCTGCAGTAGGCTCTTCCGCCTGGCTCAGCGGCTGGGCCTCCAATCGGAACGTGGAAGGTGTAAAGCGGCTAGCATCCGCGGGACGGGTCTCAAGCAGCCGGTCGCGCACCGTCCGGTACGACTCTGGTGCGCCCTCAAAATCGACGGGGTAGACCAGTACTGACTGTTCGCGCTCCTGCAGGTCGATCGTGAGGGTGGCTGACGGAAGATCCTCAAAGGGTGTCTCCAGCGTCAAGGTCTCCTCCGTCACGTCCGCCGCACCCGTGCCATAGCTTGGCTCCAGCGACCAGAAGTCGCTCTCGCTCGCAAGGGCGATCAACTCCTCGATCTGCTCGTCGCTCAACGTCCCAGTCCACACCTGCGCCGTGAAACCGGGCGTTGGCTCGCCCTCCTCCGTCCACACGACAAAGCCATCCCCGTACAAGGTCCACTCCGGCAAAGTTGTTGCCTGGGGCGGCGCGCGGAAGCCCCCCTCCTCACGATACTGCATGATGATGGCGTCCGGCGAACGGTCCCAGGCGACCACCCCAGCGGGTGCCGTGGCCGTAGCCGGGCTCGCTGCCTCGTCACCCGTGCCACTCCCGCCTGTCACTGGCTCAGGAGCCGCTGACGCGCAGCCAGTGAGTAACAGCAGCATTAGTAGCGGTATCCATACAATGGTAAGCGATCTCATTATCCCTCCTTCCGTTGTCTCATCGACTACTCATTGAACGTCATAGTCTCCATCTTTGTTCCCTGCCAAGAGAAGCGCTTCAACTTGTCCCGCTGACTCAACGTGTACTCGTATCCAATCTCGATCAACTCGTCGATCGCCTCAACCTGCATCATCCCGAAGCGCTCAACGGGTGGTCGGAGATAAAGGTCAACTGAGCTTTGCATCTCCTGTCTCCTCATCGTGCTATTGACGACCATGGTACGCATGAGAACCTCCATGATGGTGGGCACTGGGATCGAAGGGGTCAAAGGGTTGATGTAACTCCATAACAATCGCCACGGCGACGGTACATTATCGTACGAGAAGCTCGCAATAACATCCTCTGCGGGGCTGACATCAACCACGATGACAGGGCCATGACGAAATTCCCGCATGATCCCGCCGGGCACATTGTCGACGATGCCACCGTCTATGAGGAGATGATTATCTCGTATAAAGGGAGGGGCCACGCCCGGCAACGACTGGGTCGCCCGCACGGCCTCCCACAAGAGGCCCTCTTGATGAATAACAGTCTGCGCCGTCGAGAGGTTACAGGAAACGCTGAAGTAGTTCAGCCACAGATCCTCTATGCAAGCATCGCCGAATGCCCTCTTGTACGCGTCATCTAATGATTGGCGCCGTACCAACGACATGATCGGCAGGGTGTATTTGCGGAACGGGTTATCGTTGACCAGGGTCTCGATTAGCACCTCTCTGATAGTAGCCACGTCATGCCCCAGGGCGTAGAGCGCGGCAATCCCGCCCCCACCACTGGTGCCCCCAATCACGTCTATCGGTACGTTCAATTCATGTAGGGCTTGAATCACGCCAATCTCTGCAAAGCTCCGCGCTCCACCTCCCCCCAGTGAGAGCCCGATCGCCCGCCCGCTGAGCAGTCGCGCCAAACGATCAAAATCCATATCCCTGTCCCAGCGGACGTGGTGCTGTCGCCCCACCTGTCGTATCGCCAGCCACTGGCTGGTTCCCCTCGCTAATCGGTCACCGTCTGGATGTAAAAGGACGAGTGTGCGCTGCCTTGTGGTGTTCCGCCCATTGGGCGTCAAATATCGCCTTTCTACCTCACTCAGAGTCGGGTCGGCACCAACTTGCCCCACCAGCAAGATGTGGTCTGCCTGGTGCAAGCAACGCGTTGTCCAATGGGAGGGTTCCCCATCGCCCTGGTAGAGGATAAAACGATACTGTTCTTCCAATTGGTCAAGCCAGGCGACCAGTTGGATCGTTTTGGGATCCTCTGCCGGAAGCTGTGCTTTGCCCGTTGTGTCGAATGCCTGCTCCACCCACTCCCGCCAGAGATGCCGTGTCGGGCCAATCGTCCGGAAGGAGGCGGCGAGGCGTCTGGTAAACTGATGCACCGGCACCCCACGGCTGATCGGCACCACTGCAACATTGATGCTTCTCTGCTCAAGCGAAGGAATCGCAATCTTTTTGCGCAGCCGGGTGACCAAAAGCCTTGAAAGCGCGATGGCAACCTGTGGGTACTTCGTCACGAGCCGCTCAAACGCTGGTTTCGATAACCTGACTAGGTTGCTATCCCGGACGGCGATAACGCTGGCGGAGCGCTCCTCCTCCGTGATAATTCCCATCTCCCCAATACTCTCCCCAGGGCCGATCTCCTCGACCATCCGCTCTTGCCCCATCTCGTCTGTGACGATGGCCTGTAACCGACCATCCACCACTACGAACAGGGAATCGCTGACTGTCCCCTGCTGAAACAGGAACTCTCCACGTGCCAGAGAGAGCCATTCCATCTCGACCTCGATCTCCCGCAGCATCCCTTCGTCGAGTTGTCCGAACAGCTTTGGCAGCACAGCCACCAATCGGCCGCGCTGTAGACGATGGCGCGTTAGCCGCGCCGCATCGCCTGCTATCACGTTACCTACCTCCTTGAGACGCTAGCTCACGTCCCTTGAGCCCGCAATCTGGATATCGCCAAACTTGTCGGGATACTTCGGAGTAACACCCGTGTAGAACTTCCGTATGATAGCCATATCCGCCTCGATATCTCCGCTTGGAAGCAGAACCGGACCTACGCCCGCCCTCTTGCGTTTGTAGTCAATGAAGGCCAGAACGATCGGTACCTCGGCTCCTAGCGCAATGTAGTAAAAGCCACTCTTCCAACCCGCACTCCTCTTCCGCGTCCCCTCGGGCGATAGCGCGAGCACCAGCCTCTTCCTCTGCTCAAAGGCCTGCACCATCTGCTGCACGACATTATGCCTTGACCCCCGATCGATCGGGATACCCCCTAACCGCCTCAAAACACTCCCTAGCGGCCCACGAAAAACTGTATCCTTCCCCAGCCACGTCAGCCGAATGCCGAACGCGTAGGCAACAGCCAACATGATGAGCGTATCCCAATTCGACGTATGAGGCGCAGCCAGCAACACATAGCGAGGCACATCGGGCGGTTCCCCGACAAGCTTCCAGCCAAATGCCAGGAGTCCATATCGTGCCAGTGAGGAGAAAAAAGGGCTAATCGTGCCCCTAGCACGATCTCGTAAGCTAGTCATGAGCGTTGAAGAGTACTCCTGCCGAGGTAGATCTCCGCCAAGTATAGAACACACTCGATTCCTAGCGCAATCACTGCTGAGAATGGGTTCGTAGTCCACGCTTCGGCGTGCGCTGTGGGCCTCCCATTTACAGCCGTCTCATTCTGCTTTATGATAACCCTAGAGCCATCGCTCAACGCAGAGTCAAGGCAGCATTTTGGTAATGGGAGACTGGAGACTGGAGAGTAGTGGATAGCGAGCAACTAATCAGTGATCACGGATCTCTAACCAACTAACCCCACACAAGGAGCCAAGGCCATGCACATCCCCCAACCCACACTCGCCCGCACCGATCGCACCGTAGAGGCCTTCAAAGAGTCCTGGACCGACCACCTCTACTACACTCAGGGTACCACCCTCCAGTCCGCCAGCCTGCATGACAAGTACATGACCCTGGCCTACGCCGTTCGCGACTTCCTCATCGACCGCTGGCGGCGAACCACCGCTACCCACTACGAGACCAACCCCAGATTCGTCTACTACCTCTCCGCCGAGTACCTGCTGGGCCGCCAGCTCCGCCAGAACCTCCTCTATACTGGTACCGAGGAGCTCGCCCGCCGGGCGCTAGCCGAGTTGGGGGAGAGTCTAGACCGGCTGATCGAGGAGGATGTCGAGCCCGGGCTGGGCAACGGTGGCCTCGGGCGACTGGCCGCCTGCTTCCTTGATTCCCTCGCTACCCTTGATATCCCCGCCGTCGGCTATGGGATCCGCTACGAGTTTGGCATCTTCAACCAATCCTTTGAGAACGGCTGGCAGGTCGAAAGTCCGGACGAGTGGGGACTCCTCGGCTACCCGTGGGAGTTCTCGCAGCCCGATGATATGGTCGAGGTCCGTTTTGGCGGCCATACGGAACATTACGTGGACGAGGCCGGGGATTACCGCGTCCGCTGGCTCGCCGCCGATAGCGTCCTAGGCGAGCCCTACCATTCCCTTGTCCCGGGCTACCAGACCGGCACGGTCAACCTCTTGCGGCTCTGGCGCGCCCGCGCCACCGAAGAGTTCGATTTCGATCTCTTCGATGTCGGCGACTACGCGCTTGCGGTGGAGGCTAAGGTTGCCTCGGAGACCATCACCAAAGTGCTCTACCCCAACGACAACACGCCGCAGGGCCGTGCGCTCCGCCTGAGGCAGCAATATTTCTTCGTCGCCTGCTCCCTGCGAGATATCATCCGCCGCTTCCGCTTCCGCAATGACGACTGGGCGGCCTTCCCCGACAAGGTGGTGATCCAGCTCAACGACACTCACCCCGTCCTTGCCATCCCCGAGTTGATGCGCATCCTGGTGGACGAAGAGCAGTTCGGCTGGGATGAGGCCTGGGATATCGCACGCCGCACCTTCGCGTTCACGAACCATACCCTCCTCCCCGAGGCGCTGGAGACCTGGCCCGTCAGCCTCTTCGCGCGGCTGCTCCCGCGCCACCTGGAAATCATCTACGAGATCAACCGCCGCTTTCTCGAGGAGGTCCGCACCCACTTCCCGGATGAGCCCGACCGTTTACGTCGTATGTCTATCATTGAGGAGGAGCCGGAGAAGGCGGTGCGCATGGCCTACCTTGCCAGCGTTGGTAGTTTCT
Organism: Chloroflexota bacterium; assembly: GCA_030863245.1. Taxonomy (GTDB): domain Bacteria; phylum Chloroflexota; class Anaerolineae; order Ardenticatenales; family Ardenticatenaceae; genus JALZCF01. The sequence continues at coordinate 2,332 of JALZCF010000717.1, read as the reverse complement.
CCATCAACGGCGTGGCCGAGTTGCAGTCCAACCTGCTCAAGACCCGCGTGCTGCGTGACTTCTACGATATGTGGCCGGAGAAGTTCAACAATAAGACCAACGGTGTCACGCCCCGCCGCTTCATCCGGCTCGCCAACCCTGAGCTTTCCTCCCTCATCACCTCTGAGATAGGGGAGGGGTGGTTGACCGACTTGGACCAACTCCGCGCTTTGGAGCCGCTAGCTGAGGATAGTGCCTTCCAAGAAGCTTGGCGCGAGGTGAAGCAGCACAAGAAGCGCGAGCTGGCTGCCTACGTTGAGGCGACAACTGCCATCGCTGTCGACCCTAATTCCCTCTTCGATATCATGGTCAAGCGCCTGCATGAGTACAAGCGCCAGCTGCTCAAGGCGCTGCACATCATCACCCTCTATAACCGTATCAAGCAAGACCCCGACGTCGAGCTCCTGCCGCGCACCTTCATCTTCGGCGCCAAGGCCGCGCCTGGCTACCACATGGCCAAGCTCATCATCAAGCTTATCAATGACGTCGCGCAAGTCGTCAACCGAGACCCCGATGTGCGCGACCGCCTCAAGGTCGTCTTCCTGCCCAATTTCAATGTCACTCTCGCGCAGCGCATCTACCCCGCCGCTGACCTCTCTGAGCAGATCTCTATGGCCGGCAAGGAGGCTTCCGGCACCGGCAACATGAAGTTCGCCCTCAATGGGGCGCTCACCATCGGCACGCTCGACGGAGCCAATATCGAGATCCGCGAGCGCGTCGGCGAGGAGAACTTCTTCCTCTTCGGCCTCACCGTCGACGAGGTCTTTGCCCTCAAGGAGCAGGGCTACGACCCCCGTGCCTACTACGAGCGCGACCCCGAGCTCAAGCTGGCTATCGACCGTATCGCCTCTGGCTTCTTTTCCGAGGGTGACCCCGCCCTCTTCCAGCCCCTCGTTGACTCGCTGCTCAACCGCGACGAGTACCTCCTCTTGATTGACTACCGCGCCTACGTCGACCGACAGGACGAGGCGGCCGTGGCCTATCGGGATGTCGCCTGGTGGACCCGTGCCTCTATCCTCAATGCCGCCCGCTGTGGCTTCTTCTCCTCCGATCGCACTATGCGTCAGTACAGCCAGGATATCTGGAAGGTAGAGCCCGTCGATGTGCCGCAGGTGGGTGTTGATGAAGCAGGGGAGTAAGGAGGAAGTGGTCTCTCTACGCTTCTTCCCCTTCGCGCTCCGGCTGGCTCTGCTTGCTTGGGCCGGTGCCGCCTGTGTCTTGCAAGCCTGTGTGCCCGCGCGAGTCGTCCGGGACAGCCGTCCACCCCCAAGTGCCTTGGTCATCCGGCCTGTGCTGATGGCAAGTGGCTTTGAGATGCCGATCGGGATCGAGGTTAGCGGGCTGCCTCAAGATGATCGGATGTTTGTAGTGGAGCAAGCAGGGGTGATTCGTATCGCGCAGGCGGATGGGACGCTGACTGAGCCTGCCTTTCTAGACATTCGCGACCGGGTCAGCGTTGACGACTGGGAGCAGGGTTTGTTAGGCCTTGCGTTCCACCCAAACTACCGTGAGAATGGCTACTTCTACGTGAACTACACCGATAACCAGGGTGACACCCACGTCTCGCGCTTCCACGTGCGGCCGGATGATCCTGACCAGGCGGATCCCTGGAGCGAATTTACACTGTTGTACATCCCACAACCCGAGTCCAATCACAACGGTGGGGCACTCGCGTTTGGGCCGGATGGCTATCTGTATGTTGCTTTAGGGGATGGCGGGGCCTACGGCTCTTATTTCAACGCCCAGGATGGCACCTCTTTGTTGGGGAAAGTCCTGCGCCTAGATGTGGATGGTATCCCTCCATATACCGTTCCCTTAGATAATCCCTATGTCGATGATCCCACCGTTTTGGACGAGGTCTGGCTGATGGGCCTGCGCAACCCCTGGCGCATGAGCTTCGACCGCCACACGGGCGACCTGTTCATTGGCGATGTGGGCCTAGGCGAGTGGGAGGAGATCAACCTCCACCCTCGTGACAGTGCGGGCGGCGAGAACTACGGGTGGCCCTGTTACGAAGGCACCCGCCCCTTCTTCTCGACCAACTGTGGTCCGCGCGAGGGCTATCGCTTCCCGATCTACCAGTACCCCCACGACAGGCACTGTGCGGTGATTGGCGGCTACGTCTACCGTGGCGACGCTTATCCTATGTTACGGGGACACTACCTGTTCGCCGATCTCTGTAGTGGTCACCTCTGGGGGCTGAGTCGTGTGGGTAGGCAGGGGTGGCAGGCGTCATTGATGAGCATCGCACCCGTCACATGGACGAGCTTCGGGGAAGATAGCGACGGCGAAC
>JALZCF010000706.1 GCA_030863245.1 Chloroflexota bacterium | reverse complement strand
AAAACACCGACCCCCCTCCTGACCCAGCTACCATCTACCACCTACCAGCTACCAACTCCGTCACAAACCTCCCCCCTCACCCTCTCTCACCCTAAAAGCAACCTTCATCGTCACCTTATAACGAGTGATATTGTTGTTCTCAACATCCACCGTCCAGTTAGTGATCTCGATACCCGATACGCCACGCAACGTCCGCGTAGCCTCGGCAAGTCCTGACTGTACCGCATCGTCGAAACTGCTCTCCGAACTCGAAACAAGCTCGATAACCTTCACTACAGGCACAATAAACCTCCTTTGATAATCGGAATTACTCAACCACTCCAAAAGCAGCATTTAGTGGGCCAAGCCCACGAGACAAAACAGCTTTCACCCATTGCCTAGTCCGTCAATCTTTCACGTGAACTATAACTGAGGTAGCTGAGCCTCCCCCCACAACAGAAGTTCACGCACCATGTGTGCGAAGCACATGCGCGCCGCGCACACGCACTACGTAACCTGTCCGCTCAAAGCTCCTCTCCCCTCACACCCAGCCTCACACCATCATCCAAGACGCTCACTACACGCTCTGCCAGGATGAAGGCATCTTCCTTCAGGAGCCCTCTATCCACCTCGATAAACCCGTGGCTTAACAGCCGTTCACGTACCTCCTCCGGTACGGCATCAGCGCCGACGAGGCCATCTATCATCTGGTCTACAACCGGCTCCGTTTGGAAAAGCTCGGTACTAGGGGCAGAGACATGCGGCAACGTATAGCCGGCCTCCTCGGCCTCGTCACCTACCGTGCCGAGAAATACCTGCTTGACCGTGCCGACTTTGTCTCCCTCGCTATCATAAACGTCCATTCCCTCTTCGATCTGCACAAGTACATCCCTCAACGCTCGCCTAGCCATCCGGTGCTCCTTTCTTCATCACCAATGGTAAAACCAGCAAGATGCATGCCCGTTCTTAATATCCTGCTGTCCAGTGCTCTGTCAACCATCCTACGAGATATCTTTAGCGCAACCGCAACCCTTCCGATTGCGGATTGCGGATTTCGGATTGCGGAATGACTTACGGCCGCGCTTACGCAAACCCAGAACCCTCTTGTCCGCGGAGGCGGACAATTGGCCGCAGGCTCCCTAGCCGCGATTTCAATCGCAACCCCGCCACACCGCAACCCTCGCTGCACACTCACAACCTCCCCCTTGTTCGCCTGCGCGGACAATTGGCCGCAGGCCCCCCGGCTCCGATTTCAATCGGTGGCCCAACCTCTTATAATCAACACAACGTGAGATCTGACAGAAATGATGAATGCGGGAAACCTTCTATCCTGCCCAATCGTTCAAAGGAGAACATGATGAAAGAGCATAATCCACTCGCCTGGATTGATGAGGAACTGGAAGCACTAAGGGAGCAGGGGCTGCTGACGACCATTCGCGAGATCCAATCCCCCCAGGGTGCCTGGCTGGTGGTGGATGGCGAGCGCGTGCTGAATTTCGGCTCCAATAACTACCTCGGCCTCGCCGACGACCCGCGCCTGATCGAGGCGGCCAAGAAAGAGATGGATCGGCTGGGGGTCGGGCCAGGCGCCGTACGCACCATTGCCGGAACGATGGATATCCATACGGAGTTGGAGAAGCGACTCGCGGAGTTCAAGGGCGCAGAGGCAACCGTGGTACTGCAGAGTGGCTTCAACGCCAACACCGCGACCATTCCGGCCGTTGTTGGCAGGGAAGATGTCATCTTTTCCGACCGCCTGAACCATGCCTCGATCATCGACGGTTGCCGCCTCAGCCGGGCAAAGATCATCCCGTACGAGCACAACAGCCCAGAATCACTCGAGGAGGCGATCAAGCAGAACAAGGGCGCCTATAACCGGATGCTCGTCGTCACCGACGGCGTCTTCTCGATGGATGGTGATATCGCCCCGCTCGATGGACTGACCGAGATCGCCAAGCGCTATGGCGCGATCATGATGGTGGACGACGCGCACGGGGAGGGCGTCCTGGGCCGTGGCGGTCGCGGCATCGTCGATCATTTCGGCCTGCATGGCGAGGTAGATATCGAGGTCGGTACGCTCTCCAAGGCGTTCGGCGTGGTGGGTGGCATGGTCGCCGGCTCCAAGTCCCTCATCCGCTGGCTCAAACAACAGGGGCGCCCCTTCCTCTTCTCCAGCGCCCTCACCGTGCCAGATGCCGCAGCCTGCCTAGCCGCGGTGAACATTCTCGATGAGAGCACCGAACTGGTCGATCGCCTATGGGAGAACGCCAACTACTTTAAAGAGGGGATGGCAGAACTCGGCTTCGACACTGGTCAGAGCGAGACTCCCATCACACCGGTCATCCTCGGCGAGGCACCCCTCGCGCAACAATTCTCCAAGCGCCTCTTCGAGGAGCAAGTCTTCACCACCGCCATAGCCTTCCCCACCGTGCCCCGCGGAACCGCCCGCGTCCGCGTCATGCCCTCCGCCGCCCACAGCCGCGAAGACCTCGACTTCGCCCTCGACGTCTTCGCCAAAGTAGGCCGCGAGCTGGGCGTCATCGAGTGAGGGGAGAATCCACAGAACCGGATATCTGTTGCATGTTACATGTTGCATGTATGAGAAAGGAGCCGGCAAAAAGGGGGTGAAATGGACACGTGCCGGGTAGCAGTGAGCCAACCGCAGGTGCCTACCCGGCATACGCCATCCTAGCGCACAATCAGGCCACCTTTTCCGGAATGAATCTCCACTCTCCACTCTCTAATCATTCCGCACTCCGCACTCCCACTTCCGCCTCAGACATAGGTGTTACCTCAATCACCACACCTCCACCATTGCTACCCGACTGCACTGAACCACTCTCGCCAGTCATCGTAGTCACCACGTCGCCACCCTCACTTCCGAAAGGTGGCGTACAGGCGGCCGCTACCAGCAAACTCGCAATCATCACCCCTAAGAGAACAGGACAATCGGGGGCCTGGTTCGCTAATACTCTGACGCACACCCAGACCACGAAGCGAGATGGGGAGTATTGCAGCTACAGTAACAGGTTGATAACAACAAAAAGCAGCGCACTACGGAGGGTGGCGTGAGAGGAGTAACCCGACCCGTAGCACACTGCACTTATATATGCCCTGGAGCATGCCAAAAAATACAGCAAAAACAACACTCCCTGCCACCGATGCCTGAGGCCGCTATAAACACAACTCTCTTATACCAACATTTTCGATGCCGTTTTCATCCTTCATCCTTCGCAATAGGTTGCCAAACCTCGCATGTACGGCTACCAAATCAATGAAAATGGTACGCTTAAGAATTACGGGACGAACACCAAAGATTATCAGGTTGATGTGATTGCCAATAAAGCATCAACCTTTATCCGAAGTGCCGATGGCAGAAATGACGCGCAACCCTTTTTCCTCCTCTTGACGCCCGCCTCGCCGCATTTCGAGGTGACTACCATCCTCTCGATGCAAAGCTACAGCGACCAGTGGAAATTAACGATCCGACCTGCCAAGCGGCATCAGGGAACTATTAAGGCGACCCTGCCCGCCGTTGACTCCTTTAATGAGGTGGATATTTCCGACAAGCCAGCCTGGTTGCAGAAGTTCCCTCTGATGACTGACACAGATATGGCAAACAACGCTAAGCGCTACAACGACATGTTGGAAGCCACGCGTGCCATCGACGATTTGGTTGGCACGGTATTCTCAGCACTGGAGCAGACCAAAGAGATCGGCAACACGGCGATCATATTTGTCTCTGACAATGGCTATAACTACGGTGAACACCGCCTTGCCGAGAAAATGCACGTCTACGAGGAATCGCTTCGGGTACCGCTCTACCTTACGGCACCTGGCTTTACCACCAAGCAGTCGATCAGTAGAACCGTCATCAACACCGACCTCGCCCCAACCATCGCCCAATTCGCTGGGGTTACCCCTAGTCTAACCGTCGATGGGACTTCCTTTATCCCCCTCCTCAGCAACCCCAACCAGTCATGGAGGAAGCGGCACCTGATTGAGCATGGGCTGTTCAAGGAGGGCGTCTTCCACTTCCCGCCCTATGCCGCGATTCGAACCTTTGAGGGCGATCTAATGCCGCACCTGCTCTATGCGGAGTATCAAGATGCCGCGTTGCCTAACACCGAGTTTTACGATGTGACTCAAGATCCGTATCAGCTCACCAGCTTGTACAATGACGAGTCGCGCTCCTCGCAACGCGCCAGGCTCGCAACACTCCTAGGGCAATTGAAGAGCTGCACTGGTCAGACCTGCTACTCCCTGGAGTTCGACTAACAAATTGCAGCACCGGTGAGGAGAAAACATGCAGGAGCACGATTCGGCCGAATCGTGCTCCTTTAAGGTCTCTAATACCAGCCCGATATTTACATCTATCTTAAGCTTGCCTTAAGGACAAGGAAATAGGTGATAGGGTATACTGGGTGAGCTTGATCGGGTTGCTACATTGAGCCTCTAAGCGTGAGACCCTCTACCTCACGCCCCTTATCTTTTCTCAAGGAGCTTACAGCATGCAATGTAAGAGATTACGCGGCAACAAGAGCTGTCACTGCCTCAAGTGCTATAC
>JALZCF010000695.1 GCA_030863245.1 Chloroflexota bacterium | reverse complement strand
GGCCTACCTTCTTCGCAGAGCAGAGGCTCGGCGCGCTGTCCGAGCGGTTGTCAGAGACAAACCGACTCCACGCACAACGTGCCCGCAACCTGGAACGAGTGATCCTCCGCCTCCCCGAGTTGCTCCCCCACGATCCGCCCCCCTCCCTGCTGCACGGTGACCTATGGGCCGGAAACTGGCTCCCGCTCGCTGATGGTCGCGCCGCCCTCATCGACCCCGCCATCTACTTCGGCGATAGGGAGGCTGACCTTGCGATGACGCGCCTTTTCGGCGGCTTCCCACCAGCTTTCTACCAGGCATACAAGGCTGCCTGGCCTCTCGACCCAGGTGCCGATGAGCGTGTCCCCCTCTACAACCTCTATCACCTACTCAACCATCTACTCCTCTTCGGTGAGAGCTACGGCACCAGCGTAGACCGAGTGCTTGAACAATTCGTGTAAGATCGAACCACCCCTATCCCCCTCTATCGACAGCTTCATGACCAAACCCCCAATGGCGCCCTGCTCTTTGACCCACCCTGCATCTAAACCTATAATCGCTCGTTGCTATAAAGCCGCTATCTGATATCTACACCCGAACTCGGCATATAGTAGGAGTGGAACAGGGAACGGGATGTGAGGGTGTGGGGGTGTAACGGCAAGAATGAAGGCAGAAGGATGAAAAACGGCAAGGATGCAAGATTATTCATCCCTCATCCTTCCCTACACTTCCACAACCGTTCCCCATCTACCATTTACTACCTACCACCTACCACCCAAGGAGAAACTCTCCAGGAGTTACCTTCTATGAAGTTAGCCATCGTGCTGCCAACTTATAATGAGGTGGAAAATATCGCCGCGATGGTCGAGGCGCTGTTGGGGCTGCAGCTTGATCTGTCCATCATCATTGTGGATGATAATTCTCCGGATGGGACGGGAGCGGTGGCTGACCGTCTGGCGGGGGAGCAACCCGCGCGGGTGGAGGTGCTACATCGCCCCTGCAAGAACGGGCTGGGGCGCGCGTATAAAGATGGCTTCTTGCGGGCGCTAGAGGGCGATGCTGACCTGGTCGGCCAGATGGATTGTGACTTCTCACACTCGCCACAGTATCTTACTGAGATGGTTAACCTCTTGAAAGAGAGCGAGGCTGATGTCGTGATCGGCAGCCGCTACGTGCCCGGTGGCGAGTTGGACGAGCGTTGGAGCTGGTGGAGAGAGATGCTTAGTGCATCAGCGAATGTCTACGCGCGTGCCATCTTGCGGCTTCATGCGTTGGATGTAACGGCAGGCTTCAAGGTGTGGCGGCGCGAGGTGCTGGAGGCGATCGATCTGGAGCGGGTGATCTCGAACGGCTACATTTTCCAGGTGGAGATGACCTACCTCACCCAGAAGCTTGGTTTTCGGCATCGCGAGATCCCCATCTACTTTGAGGATCGGCGTATCGGCCAATCCAAGATGGATATCCCGGTGAAGCTCGAAGCAATCTATCGCGTACTGGAACTGCTGTGGAAGCATCGTGGCATCGAGCGTGCCGTCGTGAAAGCCACCCCTTCCACCCACACGCCATTCTCCCGATGAATCACTCCGTTACCATCGCGGCAGCCCCTCCCTCTGCCGCCGGTCGTGCTGTGACATTGGCCCTTCCTATCCTGCGAGTGCTCTTCTTCTTCCTGCTCCCCATTCTGCTCTTCTGGCCCGTCCTCTGGGGCGACGCCACGCTGATTCCCTTCGACAATCTTTACGAGGGACTACCGTGGCATGCCTACCAGGAGCAGTTGGGGATCGGCGCGCCGCACAACGAGCTGGTCAGTGATCTGGTACTAGAGAATTTCCAGTGGAAACAATTCGCCGTGGCACAGCTCCGGCAGGGAGAACTGCCACTCTGGCAGAACCTGCAATTCGCGGGGAGTCCCTTCCTGGCGACGGGCCAGCACTCGATGCTCTACCCGCTCTCCTGGCTCTTCCTTGTCCTGCCCATCCACCTTGCCTTCGGCTGGTTCACCGTCCTCTCGCTCGCCGTCGCCGGCATGACCATGTACCTCTTCGCCCGCGTGCTAGGCCTACGCCCCGCGAGCGCCATGCTGGCCGGTCTCATCTACCAAGGCAGCGGCTTCTTCACCATCTCCGTCGTCTTCCCAATGATCATCGCCGGCGCAGCCTGGCTACCCCTGCTGCTTGCAGCGCTTCACCAGCTAGGTCATTGGGCACGAGAGACAAGTACAGGAAAAACAACACTTCCCGCTCCCCACAAGGTTAGAAGGCCGAAGGCCGAAGGCGGAACGCTTGGCATGAAGGACGACACGGCTAACGCCTGGCCCGTTCATCCTTCATCCTTCATCCTTCATCCTTCATCCTTCATTCCGTGGATGGCAACTGGCGCCGTTGCCATCGGCCTCGCCGGTCTGGCTGGGCATCCGGAAATCTTCTATTACACCCTGCTCGTTGGAGGTTTATATGCGCTCTGGCAGTTGCGGACCTTTGTCAGAAGGCCCCGTGCCGCATTCCGCTTTATTGCCTTAGGCACCCTCACCCTCCTGATTGGCCTGCTCCTGAGTGCGGCCCAGCTCGTGCCGTTGTATGAGACAGTCACGCACAATTTTCGCGAGGGGAGCGCAGAGCTGGAGGAGGTACTCGGCTACGCCTGGCCACTCCGGCAGGCAAGCAGCTTCGTTGTGCCCGACCTACTAGGCAACCCCGCGCGCCACGACTTCTACAACCTCGAGACGCGCCAGTGGGAACCCATCGTCACCCAGCAACCCATCAACGCCGAAGGCGACACCACCTCCCTCGACCACGTCGCCTGGTTCAAAGGCACCCCCGACTGGAAAAACTACGTCGAAGGCGCAGGCTACCTAGGCATCCTCCCCCTACTACTCGCCACCGTCGCCCTATGGACTTTCGTCGCTCAAAGAACGAAAAGCAGAGAAGACAACCTCCAATCTCCAATCTCCACTCCGCATTCCGCACTCCGCACTCCGCATTTGACTCATTCCGCATTCCGCACTCCGCACTCCGCAACCTCCTTTTTCTCCATCCTCGCGCTCGTGAGCCTCCTCTTCATCTTCGGCTCACCGCTCTACGGCCTACTCTTCCACACGCTGCCTGGCTTCAGTCAACTCCACACACCGTTCCGTTGGGTCTGGCCGCTGACGCTAGCTATTAGCATGCTCGCTGGGATTGGTTGGGAAGCCCTCCGCGCCCGCTCCGTGCCCTCCCATGGAGAGGAGCGATCGTCGATCTTCCCACACTCGTCGTTCAGTGTACCGCAGTTGTTGGGTTGGCTAGCCCTACTAGCTGGCCTCGGAGGCATACTCCTTCTCGGAGCCATATGGCTCGCACCAGAGCCCTGGATCGCACAGACCGCCAAACTACTCGATCGCTCCCAACTCGCCCAATGGGCCTTCGGCGGCTCCCCTACCCTATTCGTGAGTTACCAGTGGGCAAACTTCCTGCACCTCGCCCTCGCCCTCGTCGCCGCAGGCCTCGCCATCCTGATCGTTGTCAACGCGCGGAACAGCACCGCGAGTAACGAAAAAATCCTTTCCTTTCCACAAATCCTTGTTCTATCTGTCATTCTCCTCGACCTCCTCCTCGCCGCCCGCACCTTCATGCCTCACACCCCCGTCGAGGTAGCCAAGTTCACACCACCCAGCATCGAATGGCTGGCAACGCAACACGAGCCCGGGACGTGGCGCTACACCTCACTCGAGAAAGATTGGAAGATACTCAACGCCAACGCCAGCATGCAGTATGGCCTGGAGGATATCCGCGGCTACGACTCGATCATCCTCAAGCATTATGTTAATCTAATGGAGGCGGTTGCGCCACAACGGCAGCTCGATTTCAACCGCATCGCCCCCCTCTCTGCCTACGACCCCCCGCCCGATCAGGAACTGCTTGACTTGCTGAACGTACGCTACCTTGTCACGGACCAAGCGATCGACTGGGCTAGCTGGCAACACGTGTACGACGACGAGGTGCAGATCTACGAGAACCAGGATGTGATGCCGCGGGCCTTCCTCCTCGGCAATGCCCTCTATAGTGGGCCACGAGAGGAGATGATTCCGGCCGAAGCGCTCCACACCTTGGAGCCACGCCAGACAGTGATCCTCCAGGGCGACGAGGGCGACATCCTCGAGAATGGCGAGCCCAGCAGCGACCTGCCCTTCACGCCTGTCGAGATCACCTCCTACACGCCCAATGAGATCACGATGCGGATCGACCCATCGAAGCCAGCCTGGCTGGTGTTCAGCGAGGTAGATTTCCCAGGCTGGCGTGCCTTCGTGCGACCGGCAGGCACGGAGGAGGGTGAGGAGCAAGAACTCGAGGTGGTGCGCGCGAATGGGGCATTTCGCGCGGTGCGGGTGGAGCCGGGCGAGCAGGTGGTACGCTGGAAGTACTCCCCCAACTCGGTCAAGATTGGTTTCTTTGGCTCCTTCCTCGGCGTGGCGGCGCTCGGCTTGGCGGGGGCGTACTGGGCGTGGG
>JALZCF010000727.1 GCA_030863245.1 Chloroflexota bacterium | reverse complement strand
ACCGTAGCATTCTGTGTGACCCGCGACGCCCCGACATGAAAGATTATTTGAACGCGCGGGTCAAGCACCGGGAGGCATTTCGCCCATTTGCGCCCACTGTGCTGTGGTCCAAGGCCAACGAGTGGTTTGAGATAGATCCTGGACAGCCCTACTCCTACATGCTCAGCGTCGTGCCTGTCTTGCCGCACAGGCGCGACCAGATCCCGGCCGTCTTGCATGTGGATGATACTGCCCGCATCCAAACCGTGACGCACGAGGAAAACCCCGGCTACTGGGAGATAGTCAACGCCTTCTTCCAGCAGACCGGGGTGCCCATGGTGCTCAACACCTCATTCAACCTGGCGGGTAAACCCATCGTCGAGACGCCGCAGGATGCGCTCACCTGTTTCGAGTCCACCGAGATCGACGTCCTGGCCCTGGGCAGGTACCTTATTTCGAAGCGCCCGCTGGCCGAATATGAGGCGGATCGCCTGGTGCTTCAGCATTGACCAAATTCGCGACGGTGAGCACTATTCTCATCAGGACACGACGCACGCCCTGGCGCGGGATTGTCATCTCGTCGCTCTGGCTTGAGCATGGCTTGCCGGTCCTCCTCTACGCAGTGTTGAGTGTGGCCCTCACTTGGCCGATGCTCGCTACCTTCACGACGTGGATCCCCGGCAACAGTTACGATGCCTACAATGGCCTATGGGTCGTGTGGCATGTGAAAGAGGCGCTGCTCGGTCGCCAGCCCCTCTTTGATCTGCCGCTGCTCTACTACCCAGAAGGGGCTACCTTGCTTACCCACGTGCCGGGACCGGTGACCGGGCTGTTTGCCCTGCCGTTCTGGCCGTGGGGAGCCGAGGCCGCGCACAATGGCGCGGTGCTCGTCAGCTTCCTGCTCACCGGGTATTTCATGTATCTGCTGGCCCGGACATTGGGACAGGAGCGGCCGGTTGCCTTCTTTGCCGGTCTTGTGTTGCTGGTTGCCCCCATGCACCTGGCCGGCCTGTTGGGACACACCACGAAAGTGTTCCTCGGCGCGTTGCCCCTGCTCCTCCTCTGCCTACATCAAACCCTCAATCTGGCAATGCGAGAACGGCGGGCAGCATGGTGGGCAGCGGCTACCGCCCTGGCGCTGCTGTTCACGCTGCTGCATCACAGCCTGCAGTTCATCATGGCTGCCCTCGCCATCGCCTTCTTTGCCTTGGTCGCCCTGCTCCGGGTTGCACCCTCGGAGCGGCGACGGCTGCTCCGTCGCTTGGGGTGGCTGGCGCTGGTGAGCGCCGTGGTCGTCGGACCGTTGCTATGGGCAACGGCGCGCGCGGCGTACGATCCGGCCATCAGTTTCGACCGCAATCACGAGTCCTTTCGCTTCCAGCCCGATCTGGTCGAGTTCTTTTTGCCGCCCATGCACAGCCGCCTATGGGGGCAGGCCACGGCGGATTTCGTCCACGCGCGTGGGATCGCGCCGACCATCGAAACGACGGTCTCCCTCTCCTGGGTGGCCTTGGCACTCATCGTTGTGGCCGTAGCCAGGCGCGACCGGCGCGCGCGGCTCTGGCTGGGCTTCACGCTGGTCTGGGTGGTGCTCAGCTTGGGCCCTTCGCTGCGCGTCCTGGGCAGAACCCACTTCACCGAGTACGGCCTGCCGCTCCTCCTGCCCTACGCCTTCCTGACCCAGTTGCCCGGGCTCGACTTCCTCCGTACGCCGGGGCGGTTTATGCAGATCGGCTTTGTTGGGGTTGGGGTGACAGCCGGCTGGGGGCTGATGTGGCTGCGGCAACGGTTTCCGCAGTGGGCGACAGCTATTACCGCCGGTGCTATCCTGCTCTTACTGGTGGAGGCATGGCCAGAACCATGGCCGCAGATGCAGCTACGCCCTGCTCCTGCCTTCTACCAGCAGCTTGCGGACGATGAGGAGACGTATGGCGTGCTGGACCTGCCCGTGACGCCGGACGATGCCATCCCGGCGATTATGTATAACGCGCATTACCAGATGTACCAGATGGTCCACCGCAAGGGGATTGCTATGGGCTACGTCTCGCGCACGTATGGCAGCCATCCGCTGTTTCCTTGCCTGTACGACACGGGGCAAGAGGCGCCAGATGTGATCGTGAACGGTGAACCGTCACCGTGCGCCTTTCACGCCCTCTATGATCTGCCCCGCCACCGCTATCGCTACGTCGTGTGGCACAAACCCCAGCCTTGGTATGACGACTACCGGCCGGGCACTATGGGGGAGCTCGTCGCGGCGGATTTCGTCGCCCGCTACTTCCCTGAACAGGAACCGCTGGTCGACGACGAGCTGGCGGCGGTCTATGCGCTCCCCCTGGAGGCGGACCCATCCTATCTCCCCACCACCTTAATGCTGGATCAGAACTGGTACGGACGGGAGCAGGAGGGTGAGCTATCGTGGCGCTGGGCGCGCTCGCCCGCCACGCTCGTTGTGACCAGCCCGCGCGAGCAGAGTGTCTCCCTGGAAATCGCGGTGCACAGCCTCTATGCGCCAAGTTCATCAGGCAGAGTTAGTGATCGGGGCCGGCTGTGGGTGGAGATGGACAACGGCGATCGCGTGGCCGTGCTGATTGAACGCGACCAGCTGACGACGGTGCCGCTGACGCTGACGCCCGGCCAGCATACTATTACCCTCACATTGGAGGCGGGGAATTTTCGACCCGCGGCGGACGGCCAGGGCGACCCGCGCCTGCTCAGTTTTGCCATTCGCACCCTGAATTTGCAGACGACGGAGTTGGGTGAGCGGTGAGGTGCCGGGGTAGCACCGCAAACGAGTATGGAGCTTGAGGATCCGCGCCCCAAGCAGCTCTAAAACATGGTGTTGTCGTTGGCCGATTGCTCCGGAATGACCTGCAGCACGTCCCAGTGTTCGACAATCTTCCCGTTCTGGTCGAAGCGGAAGATGTCGATCCCCGCGTAGTCCTCGTCGCCGGGCCACTCCTGATAGCAGTGCAAGACCACATAGTCGCCTTCCGCAATCACGCGCTTGAAATAAACGCGCTTGTTCGGGTACTCCGCGGCCATCCTCTCAAAGTACTCGACGAACGCCTCCTTGCCATCACCGACGTGCGGGTTGTGCTGGATGTAGACATCGCCGACGAATTTCTCAACGGCCTCCGCAGGGCGGGCCAGATTGAACGCCAGATCGTAGAAGCGCATGGCGTTCTGCTTGTTCTGCTCTAGTTGACTGTTCATATCGGGGTGGCTCCTGGGTCTGCTTCTGCTTGAACGGGCCTTGAGGGCAAGTCTGTAAGTACGGCTCAGACTATCATACGGCCACAACGTGGAATTCTCTAACATGGGTATCTCCCACTTTCACGCGTTCATATCCGTTCTGGGTGGCAGGCAAGTGTTGCAGGGAGAGTAGTTTTCTTTTATCCTGTTCCATATCGGCTTGTTGAGTTCGCTAGAGCTTTCTGTAACGGTCTTCTTGGTTTGGTGCCCTATGTCCTCTCGTCAAGTTGCACTTGCCTATCGTCGTACGCTCCACATTATTCAAGCCCTCCAGCGTGCTCCTCGTGATCGGGCGTCGCTCCAGTCGTTAGTATGCCGGATTGAAGGGGAGGATGCTTACCACCTAGCGGCCGGCCGCGCGTTGCAGAAGGCGTTTGAGGACGACCTGAAGCGCGCGCGGGAGCAGTTCGGGGTCGACATTCGCTATGACCGTAGTGAGGGTCATTACAGGATCGTCGAGGTTGCGGAGCGGGGTTGGGTGGATGTGCCGGATGAGGTGCTGCAGATGCTCGTCTTTCTCTACCACACCTTCGATGAGGATGCGCCCCAGGCGGAGGAGGTGCGGGCGGCGCTGGATTGGCTCGTTAGCTACCTGCCGACCTCTCGCCGGAGCTGGATTCAACAGCAGCGTCCTGGCTTTGAGGTTGAACTTCGTGAGTTGGACCAGGCGATCCACCCTGTCGTCGAGGAGCGGGTGCGACAGGCGGTTCGCCAGCGGCGCGAATTGCTTTTCCGCTATCTCTCCCCCCGCTATCCCGATCAGCAGCCTCGCGAGCACCGGGTTGAACCGTACGAGCTACGGTTGAAAGAGGGCCATTGGTACCTGCGGGCTTATGA
>JALZCF010000660.1 GCA_030863245.1 Chloroflexota bacterium | reverse complement strand
CCGCTATCCAGTTGGTCATCCGCACAGCGGATTTCAACCCGGCCAGTGTACGCTTGAGTGTGCCCTTGTTCTCTACACGGAGTCGTGTGGGATCAGGAGGCCCTCCCATATCCGGTCGTCCACCTCGCAGTCTCTTGACCTCGAGGATCAAACGGGTTGTGGGGAGTACGAGATTGCTCGATTCAAGGTTAATGCCCATGTAGATATACTTCGCCGGCAGCGGGAGTGCCCCCTCAAGCCGTTTGCCGACCGTTGTTTTACCCGCTCCATCCGCTCCAATTAATGCAACTGTAAACATGCTTCTCCCTTGACTGTCGCTCCGTTGGCAACATCGTTAAGGATTTGATCAAGCTTTTCCCCACTACGGCTCCAGACGTAATGACTGGCAACAAAGCAACGCGCTTCGGCATCCGGAAGGTTGTTCCTGCTCCGCTCGACGAGCACTTTTCCAATCGTGTCTGCAAAGCGCCCCGGATCGTCAGAGGTCTGTATTGGGGGTTGCTGCCCCTTCTCGGTTCGAAGCCCGTCGGCCGCTAGAGAGGAGGCTACCACCGGCACCTCCATCGCCATCGCCTCGAGCACCTTGTTCTGTACGCCTGCCCCAAAACGAAGTGGCGCTGCGAAGACGGTGGCGCGCTCCAGATAAGGTCGGACATCCTCTACGAACCCAGTCACGGTAACCCCGGATCGTTCGCCGGCACGGATCAAATCCGGCCTTGGGTCCCGACCGACAATCCATAGATGCACGTCCGGTACCAGATGCCGAACTCGCGGCAAGATCTCCTCTATCAAGTGCATGGCCGCATCGCTGTTCGGCCGGTAATTCATCGCGCCAGTAAAGACGATAGCATTACGACCGAGCTGCCGTGACGATCGTTTCCAGAATTCGAGGTCGACACCGTTCGGTACGATGGAGGTCCTGTTCGTTGAATTGCCGAATGTGTCCTCAAGGTCACGAATCGAGATGAACATGGCGTGATCCGCGCGCCGCATCAACTCACGCTCGGCATGCCGCGTCTGCGCGTACTCCAATATGAGAAAGGGCAACCTTAACGGACCTGCATAGCGCGCAGCTCTCTGAATTCGCACAGAGGTGGCATCGCACATATCAGCAACTAGCGGCGTTCCAGACCTCCAGATGGGCTCAAGTGCTACAAGCGTTTGCTTGCCGCTAATAACCACATCGAATTCCTCTTCCTGTACTAGCTGCTCAATAGCTGCTCGCATCTGCTCCAAAGAATCGGGGCTCTGGAAAAGCGTTCTGACACGTCTAGCTGCCTTGCCAGGTCGCGATAACGCTTTTTGTCTGGACGCAAAAGTGAGCACGTGCTCTGTGAAAGGGGCCAACGCTGCTTTATGCTCTTCCCTGAAACTTGGCCCTACAATGGAGAGGAGGGTGATCGCGTGGCGTTTCGACAACTCTTTGATCAAGAAATAGTGGCGTAGATAGCCACTCGTTAGTGGAAACGGAAAACTGTTTGTCAGGTAGAGTAGGCGCATAACTCTGTCTGGTTCAGGTTACAAGGCAAGCACGTGAATCTAGACTCGTAAAACGTAATGCGTAACACGTACTAGGACAGCTTTAGGTTCACGTGTTCGGCTCTATATGTACAGGAGGAATCTTAACCTTCTATGAACAACTTCAGAGGGAAAAATGTACAGGATGTTACATCCCGGAAGAGCTTCACCACAGGTCGTTCACGTGGTTAACGGTATATTCCCACAGGGCATAGTACCGATTCGTTCGCAGCCATGCAGCTGTATTATGTCCAACCTGTTCGTGCGCAGGGCTTACTCCGACTATTCGGGTCAGTTGGGTAGATAGGTACCGCGCCCAACAGAGTACCAGCAGGGGTGTGAGTACTTCCTGTGGTAGTGACAGTTGCTCGGCGTACCGAGCAATGTAGGGTCTAGCCCAACCGTCGTGGCCGAAGAAGGCGGCACGATAGGATGGTAGATACCGTTCGTTAGAATGAACGTTGTGCCTGGCAAAAGTGACGTAGGTGAGGAAGAAGAAAAGATCGTAGGTCGGCAGGCCACGAGGCTCTGCCAATTCCCAATCCACCACGCCAGCCCTACCGTTCTGTAAGAGAAAGATATTGGGATGGCTCAGATCACCATGCTCAAAAACCAAGGGGAGCTGTGTGCCCCGTAGTGGTTCCAGCAGCGTGCGGGTTTGCTCTAGTAGTTGTGCCTCCTCAGGCACCGTGGGGAGCAGTTTAGCAAGGTAGCGCAGGGGCTGCTCGACCAGCCGCTCGAACCAGGTAGCCTCTGGGCAGGCGAGATGAGTGGATGCTTGTTGGACATCAACGAGCCACTTGATTGTTAGGTTGCAACAGCCAAGCGGATCACGACGTACCATTGCTGGGCTCATTGGCTGACCGGTCAGAGCCGTTTCGACTAGGATCGGGTAGCCATAATAGCTCTCAAAGGCCACCACGCGGGGAATCGAATCAAAGCCCCCAGGACGGAGGGATTGGACAGCCTGCAAGTTGCTCGCCTCGCGCTCAGCGCCCTCCGAAGCCCCCTCCAGACGAGGAACCTTGGCCACTAACACCGGCTCTACCTGGTCGTCGGGAATGATGAGAAACACAACGTTGCTGGAGGCACGGAACCGTGGTGTTAGGAGAATACAATTCAGGGACTCCGGCACGCCGTAGGTCGCCAGATTGAGCCGCCGCCGGTTCTCGCGTAGGAAAGTGAGAACCGTATTCATCCGCTGATTCGACAGGCCACGATGCTGAAACAGGGCACGATTCGTGGGAGGGCGCTCCGTAGTAGGCAACGTCCGAAGCGGGAGTGCAGCAATCGGGCCTGAATGCCTCGCCGCCTCGGCCAAAGCGCGTAACGTAGGGCCGCTTCGTGCTCGAGGGGAATAATCTTCGTGCAGGACTCGAAGTTCGGCCAGTGCCAGTGCGATCGAACCATCGCAAGACCCTCTCGCTCTAGCACATCCCTGTACTGTTCGGGATGGCGCGGCCGGGCGCCTCGTCCCATCGACCGGCACTTCGCCTCTTGACGAGCTTTGGGCGGTAGGAATCGCCCGAAGGCCTCGATGTACAGGAAGCCGCCCGGCTTGATAAGCGTAACTACCTGGTTCAGTACTTCATATGAGGGAGCACTGACAACAGCCGTCTCGTACCGAGTCCCCAAGTTCCCGTATAGCTCAGCCACTTCGATAATGGTCAGGGCGTCACTGAACCATTCCAGGGCCTCTCTCAATGATCCTCCTGCTGGCCCCACGTAAGCAACTTGTCCTAACTGTGGGTTCGGCAGAAGGAATCGCCAATCAAGGCGTCGTGATGCGGCAAGCAAGGTATCCGGGTCGCGTGGTACTCCTGCAATCACCGCATGACCGGCTGGCGGCCCGCTCCGCCCGAGGGGAACTTCCGATACCATGCTCGCTCCTAAGGGAGAAGGGAGTGCATCGCATCGTACAGGGAAGGGAGTGCGACCGGGTAAGGATGGTAAACCGCGTAGCTCTCCTTTCCACACAGCACCCGACAAAGCATCTTCCGCTGAATCTCTTCTGCTTCCTCGACCAACTCGTTGCGAGCCCTCGGAAAGGCGAAGCGGAACTTCAGATAATAATCTATGAAGCCCATGCGCTCGTACTGTAGGGAAAATACCATGCGCCGAGCAACCTCTTGTGGGTCCACTGATTCCACTGTTATCTCCGGCGAGGCGTGACTGGCGACAAAGAAAACCTTCTGAAGTTTACCCACAAGCGGCCCCGCCTTGTGACCAAACAACTCGTGGGGCGGCAGGTGCACGTACTGTTGCCGCCTCAAGAGCGGGAGCGCCCGTTGCATGAGCGTGATAGGTGCGGATCGACTCCCCCTGCCATGCGAGACGACCCGATCCATCGACTGCACCATCAGGCCAAGCGCCTTTAACCGCACGCGATCGCTCCGACCAACGCTCCTCCGGAACTCCGGCAGTTC
>JALZCF010000640.1 GCA_030863245.1 Chloroflexota bacterium | reverse complement strand
AGCCAAGGCAGGCAAAGGCCGGCTTGTCCCAGATGGGTAGGCCGAGATGCTTGGCCAGGGCGCGGATATCCGCCTTGGCTAGCCCGGCCTCCTTCAACGGGGCTCGCACCCCGTGCTCGCCCGCTGCCACCGCACCAGGTCGGTGGTCACCTAGGTCATCCTGGTTCTCACCGTAGGCAATCCAGTGAAAGCCTAGTTCCTCTGCCAGCCCATCCAGCTGCGTGAAAAGCTCACTCTTGCAGTAGTAGCAGCGGTTCTCGGGGTTGGCCGCGTAACGAGGGTCATAGACCTCTTCCGTCTGGATGATCAGGTGGCGGATACCGGCCTGCTCGGCGAGCGCTTCCGCCTCGCGTAACTCTCGTCTCGGTAGGGAGGGGGAATCGGCGGTGACGGCGAGTGCTCGCTCCCCCAACGTATCATGGGCCACTTTTGCCAGCAGGACGCTATCTACGCCACCAGACATCCCAATGATGATGTCTCCCATCTCGAGAAGGATGTTCCGGAGGCGCTCGTGTTTTTCTCTTAGTGCCGGATCCATCTCTGGCATCAGCTTATTCCTCTTTGAGTCGGTTCATGAGGGTAGCCGCAAAGGCTGCCCCGAACCCGTTATCGATGTTCACGACGGTAACGCCCGAGGCACAACTGTTCAGCATGCCGAGCAAGGCTGCTACCCCTCCAAAGCTAGCGCCGTATCCCACACTAGTGGGGACGGCGATGACGGGGCGACGCACGAGCCCTCCTACCACGCTGGGTAGCGCCCCCTCCATACCTGCTACGACAATAAGGACCGACGCGTTCATGATGCGGTCGAGGTGGGCGAGCAGCCGGTGCAACCCGGCGACGCCGACATCGAAGAGCCGCTCCACCGGATTCCCCATCACCTCCGCAGTGACGGCCGCTTCCTCGGCAACCGGCACATCTGAGGTGCCGGCGCTGATGACGAGAACGGTTCCCCCACGCTTGGGAAGGGGTTGTGGCTCGTAGATGATCGTGCGCGCTAGATCATTATACTTAATATCCGGAAGCACGTCCTGTACCGCGGCAAACTGCTGCGGAGTAGCGCGCGTCGCCAGCACCGGTCCCGGTCCTGCCGCCAGGCGCTCCATGATGGCAACGAGATGAGACTCCCGTTTTCCAGTACAGAGAACCACTTCGGGGAAGCCACCTCGTAGGGCACGATGTGAGTCAAGCTTGGCGAAGCCGAGATCGGTAAACGGGAGCTGCCGAAGCGCCTCGACTCCCTCATCAACGGTGAGTTCGCCTTGCCGTATCTGCTTCAGTAAGGTTCGAAGGGCTTGTTCGTCCAAATCTACTCCTCATCGGATCAGTGCAGATCGAGTGCCTCTATCAATACATAAAAGGCTCGCTGTTGGGATGGCCACAAGAACAGTACAGAGTCACGGAATACTACCACGCGGCCAAACGGGGTCAAAGCAGCGGAGATTCATGAATCAAGAGACAGTACACAACGTCGCTCTGCATACGCGGCACATTCTTTGCTCGTTTGCTCCTGTATTGCCTATCTTGAAAGGAGCAGAGCTGTGGGCCAAAGTGACAAGCAACTGGATTTAGGGGAGTTCGAAAAGAAGGGTGGTTACGGGCTCGAGACATCCACCGATCACATCGAGCAGCAAGAAGAACTTACCCAGGAGGAGAAAACGACAGAGGTGCAGACTCACGAGGGGAGCGATCTGGACGAGGAGCGGGAAGAGGCTGTGGCAAGGCGCCATGGGACAGATGTAGAGTAGCGAGGTGAATCTGATGCAACCGAACTACTCCGATGTGGTCCTGCGTGTCAATGGCGTCAACCACGCGCTTGAGCTGGAGTCCCGACGCACGCTGCTTGACGCACTGCGCCACGAATTGCAGTTGACCGGCACGAAGAAAGTCTGCGAGATGGGCAACTGCGGCGCCTGCACGGTGCTGGTGGATGGCCGCGCCATGTACGCCTGCCTGCTCCTCGCCGTCGATTGTGAGGGGCTGGAGATTACTACGATTGAGGGGCTGACCCGCGATGGCGAGCTGGACCCGATTCAGCAAGCTTTTATCGAGGCAGATGCCTTTCAGTGCGGCTTCTGTACGTCGGGGCAGATCATGAGCCTGAAAGGCCTTCTGTACGAGCACCCGACGCCGTCCGATGAGCAGATCCTTCGTGCCGTAAGCGGTAACCTTTGCCGCTGCGGTGCCTACCGCAACATCCTTCGCGCGGGCCGCCTGGCCGCCGATAAACTTGTGGAAAGTGAGGGGGCGAGTCATGCCGATTGAGCACATTGAGAAGCTACGTGGCGAGGGCGGCAAGGAGGAGATCGAGGTCGTCGAGACGTCCGATTTGGCGCCTTGGGGCGAGGAGGCCAACTTCACCGTCGTCGGCACGCCACACCCCCGTGTAGAGGGAGAGGAGAAGGTAACGGGCCGTGCCCGCTACGCCTACGATGTCCGCCTGCCGGGCCAACTCTACGCGCGCGTCCTGCGAAGCCCGCACCCTCACGCGCGGATCCGGCGCATCGACACCTCCCGCGCCGAGGCACTGCCGGGGGTACATGCTGTACTCAGTTCAGCCAATGCACCAAAGATAGAATGGTACAAGAACAGTAAGCTCTTCGACACCACCGTCCGCTTTGTCGGCGAGGAGGTGGCAGCGGTGGCGGCGGAAACGGAGGAGATCGCCCTGGACGCCCTGCGGCTGATCGAGGTGGAGTATGAGCCGCTCCCCTTTGTCGTGGATATGGAAGCGGCGCTCCAGCCAGATGCACCTGAGGTGCACGAGGGGGGGAACCTTGTCGGGGAGCCGAAGACGTATGAGCGAGGTGACCCCGAGGCAGGCTTCCGCGAGGCAGATGTCATCATCGACGAGGTCTATACCACCCAAACGGCGCTCCACAACTGTCTGGAGCCGCATGGCTGCACCGCGTTCTGGGAAGGCGATCATCTTACCATGTGGGAGTCTACACAGGGCGTGTTCGAGGTGCGGGAGCAGGTAGCGGAGAAGCTGCGGTTACCGGAGCACCACGTGCGCGTGATCAAACATTACATGGGTGGCGGCTTCGGTAGCAAGCAGATCGCCTGGAAGCACACCGTCATCGCGGCACTTCTTTCAAAGGAATCTGGTCGCCCGGTGCAACTCATGTTGGATCGGAAGGCGGAGAATCTCGCGTCGGGAAACCGGAATGCGACCCGCCAGCGGGTGCGTATCGGTGCGAAGCGAGATGGCACTCTCACTGCCATCAGCGCCGACATCAAGCTGGCGGTGGGGGCCTACATGGTCGGGGGTGAGGCCAGCAACGTCAGCGGCACCTTCCAGCGACTGTACCGTTGCCCAAACGTCCGTACGGAGCAGGTTGGGGTGTATATCAATGCCGGGCCAAGTGTTGCTTTCCGGGCGCCGGGCTATGTCGAGGGGGCATTCGGGCTTGAGTCGGCTATGGATGAGTTGGCCCGCGCGCTGGAGATGGATCCCCTAGAGCTACGCCTACGCAACTATGCGGAACGGGATCAGAAGAAGGAACAGCCCTATACCACGCCCGATAGCCTGCGCCTCTGTTACGAGCGTGCCACAGAGGCGTTTGGGTGGCGTGACTACCAGCGACCCCCCGCTCGTGGGTCGAAGCGGCGAGGCATCGGCCTGGCGGCCCATGATTGGGGCGGCGCGGGCCATCCGCCCGGCTATGCGTGGGTCAAGCTGAACAGCGATGGCACGGCCGACGTGATTACGGGTACTCAGGATATTGGAACGGGGACCCGAACCGGGCTGACGCAGGTGGCCGCAGAGGAACTGGGTCTACCGATCGATCGGGTAACCCTATATCTGGGCGACACGGCGCGAGGGCCCTACTCCCCAGTCAGTGCGGGGAGTGCTACCCAGGCCACGATCGGCCCGGCCGTACGCGCGGCGGCGGCCGACGCGAAGCGGCAGTTGATCGAGGTGGCAGCGAAGGTTCTGGAGGAGCCACCGGAGCGTCTTCAGGTACGGAATGGGAAAGTCTTCGTGGAGGAGGAGCCGGAGAACTCGGTAAGTGTGGAGGAGGTGACCGGACGGATTGCCCCACGCATGATCCAGGGCCGAGGGTCGCGTGGGCCTAACCCCGAGGACAAGTCCGTCCGCACCTTTGGTGCACAATGTGTGGAGGTTGAGGTGGATGTGGAGAGCGGAGAGGTAGCTATCCTCCGCATCGTCGCTTCCCATGACTGCGGCCGCATCATCAACCCAACGATGGTGTACAGCCAAGTGATTGGCGCGGTGACCCAGGGAATCGGCTTCGCCCTGACCGAGGAGCGAGTGGTGGATGATGAGAGTGGCGTGGTACTCAACCCGAATCTTGAAGAGTACAAGGTGCCGACTGTTGCGGACGTGCCACCGATCACGCATGCGGAGGTGAACCTGCCGGATCTGGAGGCTAATCCGACCGGTGCAAAAGGAATTGGCGAGCCGCCACTCGTTCCCACCGCACCGGCCATAGCCAGTGCGGTATTCGACGCCGTGGGTGTGCGCCTGCGACACGCACCCCTGTCGCGCCGCCGGCTGGTCGCGGCACTCACAGGCCTTGAGATAGAGTGGCAGCAAGAAGCGGAAGGAGGTCAGGAATGAGGCCCTTCGAGTATATCCGCCCCTCCACGATCGAAGAAGCTATCGAACTGCTGGGACGGAAAGATGGTTCGACAGAGCTCCTAGCCGGAGGAACGGACCTCCTTACGCTGATGAAGGAGGATATCGCGGCGCCGGAGCGTCTGGTAGATATAAAGCGGCTTGACGCTCTTCCGAGTGGGATCGAGGAGGCGGACGCCGGTGTGACGCTTGGAGCACTGACCACGCTGACCGAGATCGAGACAGATGCCCTGATCCAGGAGCGCTATCCCCTGCTGTCAGAGGCAGCATCGTCGGCCGCAACACCCCAACTACGGAACATGGCGACGCTCGGTGGGAACCTGTTGCAGCGGCCACGTTGCTGGTACTTTCGAAGTCCCCTTTTCCACTGTTGGCTAAAAGGGGGGGATGAGTGCCAGGCCAAGGATGGACAGAATCAGCTCCACGCGCTCTTCGGTGGTGGCCCCTGT
>JALZCF010000625.1 GCA_030863245.1 Chloroflexota bacterium | reverse complement strand
GGCGAGGCCGAGGTCGAAGCGCCAGGCGAAGAGGAGGCCGAGGATAGCGTAGATGAGGAGGGCGACGGCTAGATTGTCGACGAGATAGAAGGCGAGCGCGACGGAGGCGATGGTGGCGATCTGGAACCACTCGGGGCGCTGGACAAACCAGGCGCGCCACTGATTCCAGGGGAGAGACCAGGTGTGCCAGGCCAGGCGCCCGGCCAGCAGGAGCAGCAGGGCGCCGAGCGCCCAGGAGGCATAATCGTACTGTCGCAAGGCGGGTCGGCCCCTCTGCTCCCACCGCGCCATCTCTCGTGTGCCAAGCGGTCCATCGAAGAAGAGGGTTCCGATCTCTCCCATGCGCTCCCCTAGCGCGGTCCGCTCTCCCTCCTCATTCAAGAGGGCTAAGGTCCAGAGCGGGTCATCGGGCGGCGCGGCCGGTTGGAGTCGTTGGAGTGCGATCACCTGAACCCACGGCCACTCCAGTACCGCACGACGGATCGTCTCGTAGAGGCGCCGCTGCTGGGTGGCAGGGCTGTCATAGCCCCAGGGTGGCGGCTCACCCTGCCAGTCGGGGGGTAGTACGGCCCACCCCCCCTCCACAAACCAGATAGGTTTCTCCCCATCACCGCGCTGCTCCATCAGCTCCCGCACGAGCACGACGCGATCCAGACCGAGGCGATCCTCCCCGTAGACGCGTTCGGCCACTTCCTGCCAGAAGCCGAAGGGTTTGAGCGCCACCGCGTCAAAGTAGCGGGCGGCACCCGCATCGTAGAGCCAACGGAGGTAGGTCACCTCGCTCATGTTATAACCACTCAGCTCCGTCGTCGGGCCCAATCCGGCCGTTGCCACGACAGCATCCGGATCCCCTGCACGAATCGCGGGTGCAACCTCGGCCAGGAAACGAGTGTACTCGTCAGGGTTGAGGATGATCCTAACTCCCCAATGGGGCATGAGGTTGGGCTGGTCCCACACCTGCCAGCCGTACACAGCCTCGCCATATCGCTCGGTAGCGGCTCGCGCAAATTCCACAAACTCCGCTGTCTCAGCAGGTGGCGCGAAGGGGTTGTCCTCCTCTCCCGATCGCCGCGCCCACTCAGGCGTGCGGTTGAGGAAGAGAATCAGCCGGAATCCCCGCTCTGCGGCGGCCGCGATCGCCTGGTCGTACTCCTCCCACTCAAACTGTCCCGGTTCTGACTCGACCCGATCCCAACGCAACTCTTGACGAAGCCAGCCGAGGCCCATCGCCTCCGCCTCATCCAGCGCCTCATCCAGCGCTTGCCTGCTCTCGTACTGTGTCAGCTCCACCGTCGTGCCGAGGGGCGTCGCTGCTCCACTCGGAGGGGGCAGTGGCTCGCCTGGAAACCACACCCCCCGCTGCGCTCGGTTTCTCGCCACCAGAACGCCGAACAGGAGTAGTAGTACCAGAGCGATGAGCGTGATATAAAACCCAATGATTCCTAATCGCGACCGCGTGCTCATCCAGGTTCCCAAGTAGAAATTCTATAGAGCCGAATATGTGAGACTAAAGATGGGATGCTGTTGCATATTGCATGTTGCATGTGCGGGGCGCGCATGTGCTTCGCACACATGTTGCATGTTGCATGAGGGTGGGCTGTTTAGGTTTCGCGTTGTACGCCCCACCTGGAATGACTTTGGATTCATGGGCTCAGCTCAGTGGGCCATCAGCCAACGTAACGACTCGGCCCGAGAGGTGCCCGGCACTTAAGCTGAGTGCGTGCGCGTACCGAGATCTCTCGACAAAGTGCCGGGCACCTGAGTCGTAAGCAGCTAACAAAGGAAAAAGGCCCACGTGGACGATCCTGGATCGGTAGCGCGGGCCTTGACAAGCGCGATGGAGGAGTCTAGCAAAGAAATTGGGGGCGGGCAATCAGGGGAAGTGCGGAGTGCGGAATGCGGATTGCAGATTGGAGACTGGAGACTGGAGACTGGAGACTGCGGCTTGGTGCCACATCTCTAGTCTCTAGTCTCTAGTCTCGCTGCAACTGGTAAAGACCTTGGTGCCTAGACCCCTAGCGTTGGCGTCGCCAGGCGAGGCTGGCTCCTGCCAGGGCTAGCAGACTGGCTGTGGCGAGGGCCCATGGCAGGTTGGCGCGTGACGTAGCGGTGCGGAAGGTACCTAGCGTGAGGGCGGTGGGTTCGGCCTCCTCGACGATCTGTCCGCGGATCTCGCCGCCGGGGTGCGCTGTCGTGTGGACGTTGACGTAGTAGAAGTTCGTCAGCAGATCTACCAGATTTTCGGCGTTAAGCAGTAGGGCGCCGCCGACCGGGTGGTCGGGGTTGAAGATGCCGGTGCCGTCGTAGAGGGGGAAGATCACGGGGCCGTTCTCACCGGACGGTCCTTTATGGATGTGCGACGCGGTGATGTTCATGATATCGCTGACCATGACATGGTAATGCAGGATGTCCAGCAACGGGTTTAGCGTGAGATGGGCGGTGCCGCTGGCATCGGTTTCCACCGGCGGGACCTCGTTGTCTCCTGAGAGATTGGCGACGAAGTGGGTTGGCGGCTCCAGGTCGCCAATCTGCCCGCGGATCTCACCTCCCGGGTTCTGTGTCGTGTGGACGTTGACGTAGTAGTTCCCCGCCATCAGGGTGAACAATTGGTCGGCCGTCAGGGTAAAGCTACCGCTGATGGGATCATCGGGGCCAAACGGACCGGTACCGTCGAAGAGAGGGAAGATGACTGGCCCATTCTCGCCGGGGGCTCCCTCGTGAATGTGCGAGGCGGTGATATTGGTGATGTCATCGACCAAGACGCGCCAGAACAATGTGGAGGTGTCCGCGGTAAGCGACAGGACCGCACGGCCGGAGGCATCTGTGGTGACGGGCGGTACCTCTTCACTTCCGGAGAGTGCGGCATCAAACAGGCGCGCCCCGCCAATCTGCCCGCGGATCTCGCCGCCAGGGTGCGCTGTTGTGTGGACATTGACATAGTAGAAGCCAGTCAGCAGGTCCACGAGATTCTCGGCGTCCAGCGTTAGGGTACCATCAATAGGATGGTCGGGATCGAAGGTGTCGGTGCCATCGAAGAGGGTCAAGATCACGGGGCCATTCTCCCCAGGTCGTCCCTTATGGATGTGGGATGCGGTGATATCCTGGATCTCCGTCACCTCGACCTCGAACTCAAGGGTGTCGTTGTTGGCGAGGGTGAAGCGCGCCACACCCAGCGCGTCGGTGGTGACTGGCGGAACCTCGTTATTCCCCTCAAGGAGCGCATTGAAGCTGGCTTGCGGGGTGAAACCCTCAATCTGGCCACGAATCTCACCGGCCGGGTGGTCCGTTGTATGGACGTTGACGTAGTAGTTCCCCGCCAGAAGCGTTTCCAGTTGCGATGCATCCAGTGTGATGCTGCCGCTGACCGGATCATTGGGGCCGAAATCACCGGTGCCGTCGAAGAGAGGGAAGATGACCGGCCCATTCTCGCCGGGGGCTCCCTCGTGAATGTGCGAGGCGGTGATGTTGGTGATGTCATCGACCAGGATGCGCCAGTAGAGCGTTGTCATGTCGTCACTCAGAGCCAGCACCGCCCGGCCCGTCGCCCGGCTCATGACCGGCGGTACCTCCTTTGCTCCAGAGAGGTTGGCCTGGAAGAGTTGCGGTGGTTCACCTGCGTCCACAGACAACGGTAGCCCGACGGGTGTCTGATCCGGAGCGGGTGCGGCGGCAACGGGACCGCGCAGCAGGGCGAATGTGCCCAGGAGGGCTACCATTACAAACAGCGCGCGTAAGGGAGAAGAGCTGAGGCGGAACGAGAAGGATTTGCGGGACATAGTCTCTCCTTTCATGGGGTGGGGCAGGCAACACGCTGCCCACGGACTCAAGGAAACCCATCGAATTGATGAGGACACCGTGCGAGCGAGTGTCGTAGAAGCATACGTCAGCGCTGGCGATTTGGATCACCTCTGGAGCCGTAGGATCCTTGGTTCGTCACATCTCTGCGGGACATGGTACAATTGCTGCTATGAGAACGGGTGTAGGGGCGGCCCCGTGAGCGAGAGTGATGTTGGGCTGGTGGCGCGCGTGGCGGCAGGAGACGAGGAGGCGCTGTTCGAGTTGCACCGCCAGTATGTCAACCTCGTCTTCTCGATGGCACTGCGTGTTCTCTCCTCGCCTGCCGAGGCGGAAGAGATCACGCAGGAGGTTTTCCTGACGATCTGGCGCCGGGCGGAGAGCTACGACCCGGCACGGGGGTCGGTGGCGACCTGGCTGCTTACCATCAGCCGACGGCGTGCCATCGACCGGCTGCGCCGCCGGAACCGCCGCCCACCTGTGACGGAATTTCTGGAGCGGGTGGGCGAGGAAGCGGCTGCACCCGCTCCACCCCTTCATGTCGACCTACGTGAAGCCCTGTTGTCCCTCCCAGCCAGGCAGCGAGCCATCATCGAGTTGATCTACTTTGGTGGCTATACATACCGGGAGGTGGCAGAGGCACTGGAGTTACCGCTGGGAACGGTCAAGAGCCGCGTACGGTTGGCGATGGAGAAGCTGCGCCGCGCCCTGTTGGTGCTGCTCACAGTGGGATGATCCGGATGTGGCGAAACGGCGTATGCTTTATGAAAGGCCACTCCTCGATCGGGTGACCGTGTTGAAGATGAGCGAAACGGTGACGGACAAGAACAAGACGCACGAGCCATGGGAGGCGCTGGTTGCGCTGCACGCGCTGGACGGGCTACCTCCCGAGGAGGAGTCCCGGGTTGAGGGACACCTAGTGCAGTGCGCGACCTGTCAGCAGCGGCTGGCTGACTATCGACAGGTAGCGGACCACCTGGCGGCAACGATCCCCGTTGTGCAAGCACCACACGAGCTGGAAGCACGGCTACGCGCGGAAGTGCGTCCGGTGTCCCCACCTCTCAGCTTGCCAGCGAGGCGGCAACCCTGGCAGCAGCCTGCCTGGTGGGTCGCGGCCGCGGCGCTGCTGGTCGCACTGCTCGTAGGGACGCAGAACGTGGCCCTGCGGCGCGAGCTTGCCACAGTACGTGAAGAGCAGGCTGCCATGACGGCAGCCCTCGTCTCACCGGAGGCGCAACCGATCCTGCTGCGTGCAAGTACGGGTGATGGGGCCGGTCGCTTCGTGTGGGCGCCTGGCAATCCTGTGGCGTCCCTTGTTGTCGAGGGCTTGCCGCCCAACCAGCCGTACCATCTCTGGCTGATCCGGGAAGATGGCACGATTGACAGTGGTGGTCGCTTTCGGGCCGACGCCTACGGACGCGCCCAGCTCACGGTACCCGCCCCAGCCCCGTGGCCCTCCTACGAAACGCTCCTCATCAGTGACACGCCGCCAGGAAGCAGATACGAGGCTGAGACAGATATCTTCCTGGAAGGCGAGTTTTGACCATCACCGCCCCCTCCTACACTTTGCTGACAGGATCCTGCTATCAGGCCTTCTACCTGCGATGCTTTTGACGAAGCCCTCTCTTTTTCATAGAATTAAATATAGCAAGAGGGCGCTCAGTGCGCCCTCTCCTATTGCATGAAAGGTACCGGAGTAGAAATTGCTTGTTTTGGGCGTTTCAACATCTCCGATTCTTGTTCGAAGGGAAGTCGAGTAGACTTATGGAGCAGATTACACTTTTTGCACAGCCCCGCGAGGTGACGGGGAAGGCAGTGAAACGTCTTCGTAGACAGGGGTTGATCCCGGCTGTCGTTTACGGTGGTCCCGTGGAGGGCTCGCTCTCGCTACAGGTCGATGAGCGCGAGTTGGGCCGGGTGCTCGGTGTCGCAGGTGCGTCTCGTATCATCGATCTCCAGGTGGACGGGGCGAGCTATCCTGTGCTCACGCGTGAGGTGCAGCGTCATCCTACCCGCCTCAGCATCCTGCACGTCGATTTTCTGGCCGTCCGGATGGACAAGCTGATCCAGGCGGACATTCGTGTCGTCCTGGTGGGTGTGTCACCGGTGGAGGAGAACCCCGAGGCCGTTATGGCGCAGGTAGCGGACCGCGTGACGGTAGAGGCACTGCCTGCCAATCTTCCGACCCAACTCGAGCTGGATATCTCGGGTCTGTCGGAAGTCGGCCAGACGCTCACGGCAGGAGACCTCCCGTTACCATCAGATGTGAGGCTCGTCAGTGACGAGGATACCCTGCTTGTGTCAGTCACCACACCGATGCGTGCGCCGGTGGAGCCCGAAGAGGTGGAAGAGGTGGCCGAGGTGGAGCTGCCGGAAGACGTCGAGGAGGGCGAACTCGAGGAAGAGGAAGTGGAGGAAGAAACCGAAGGGTAACAAGTATGTGGAACCCCATGTCCTCCTTAGTAGGACTGTTCTCGCGCGATATCGCTATTGACCTGGGAACGGCCAATACCCTGGTGATGGTGCGTGGTCAGGGCGTCGTCATCAACGAACCGTCGGTCGTGGCGATCGAAAAACGTACCAAGAAAGTGCTCGCCATCGGTGCGGAAGCAAAGGAGATGGTTGGGCGCACTCCCGCCAGCATCGTCGCCATCCGCCCGCTGCGCGACGGCGTCATCTCGGACTTCGACGTGACCGAGAAGATGCTGGCGTACTTTATCCACAAAGTCCACACCAACCTCTTGAATCCGCGCCCCGCGCCGCGCATCGTGGTCGGAATTCCCGGAGGCGTCACAGAGGTTGAGAAGCGCGCGGTTCACGATGCTGCCCTGAGTGCGGGCGCGCGTGAGGCCCACCTGATCGAACAGCCGATGGCGGCCGCGATCGGCGCGGGGCTGCCGGTAATCGACTCCGTTGGCTCGATGGTGATCGACATCGGCGGTGGGACGACGGAAGTCGCTGTCTGCGCGTTGGGCGGCATTGTCATCAATACCTCCATTCGTGTCGCAGGGGACGAGCTCGATCAAGAGATCATCAACTACGCGCGCCAGAAGTACAACCTGCTCATCGGGGAGCGAATGGCCGAGGAGACGAAGAAGCTGATCGGCACGGCCTATCCGCTCGAAGAGGAGCAAACGATGGTGTTGCGCGGGCGGAACCTCATCACGGGTCTACCTGAGGGTGTGACGATCAGCAGCATCGAGATCCGCGAGGCGCTGACTGGGCCGGTTT
Organism: Chloroflexota bacterium; assembly: GCA_030863245.1. Lineage (GTDB taxonomy): Bacteria > Chloroflexota > Anaerolineae > Ardenticatenales > Ardenticatenaceae > JALZCF01. The sequence goes on along the minus strand of JALZCF010000625.1, from coordinate 6,669 downwards.
CTACCATTGTCGATGCGGTACGCGCTACCATCGATCAGACACCGCCCGAGTTAGTCTCCGATCTGATGCTAAACGGCATTGCCTTGGCAGGTGGGGGTGCCCTTCTCCAAGGGTTGGCCCAGCGTCTGACCGAGGAGACCCGCATCAACGTGTTTGTGGCCGACGATCCGCTCGCCTGCGTGGTGCGTGGGGCGGGCCAGGTACTGGACAACTTCGATGCGCTCCGCAAGGTTTTGGCGCCCACGCAGCGTGCGGTGCAGCCGCACTAAGAGAGTGGGGAATGTGGATTGCGGATTGCGGATTGCGGAATGGAGACTCGGGAGTCGTGGATAACGAGTCATCGATCGGTACGCAGTGACCACTAACCACTGATCACTGACCACTGCCGTCAGTCTCCAATCTCTAGTCTCATCTTGAAGGCGGTGTCACCAAGGCTGGCGGGGGCACCGCTTTGCTGTCGATCGAAGTATTGGTCGGGGTGTGCTATAGTACAAGTGCTGGCAGAGAAGGATGCCTGCCAGCGTGGAGGCCTACTAATCCGCAGCCAATTAACTGTCCATCCTCGAAAGGTTGGGGACATCCTCCTAAGACGTTAGGCAACTTCATGACACGAGTTCGGACTCATCTCATCACCTTCACGGGCCTGCTTATTCTGGCATTCCTACTGATTGCCCTGGATCAGGGGCGGCGCATCGAGGCACCGCAGGACATTGGACAGTGGCTCACAATACCTGCCGAGAGCGGCCTCTCATCCGTGGGACACAGTATCGGTAGCTTCGTTGGTACGGTACAGAAACTCCATCAGCTGGAGGATGAGAACGAGACGTTGCGCCGACAGGTTGACGAGTTAACCTTGGTCAATGTACGCTCCTTTGAACTGGAGGCGGAGAACCGACAGCTTCGCGAACAGCTTGGCTTCAAGGAGGAACATCCGAACTATGTGCTCCAGGTAGCAGAGATCGTGGCGCAGGACACGCCTGCACGTGTTGTCGGAGGGGAGGTAAGCAACCTAATCCAGGCAGTGCGCATCAACCAGGGCCAAGAGGCCGGCGTCGAGCCGGGAATGAGCGTCATCACGGCACGCGGGTTGGTGGGCCAAGTAAAGGAATCCGGTCGGGGTTGGGCTAAGGTCTTGCTAGTTACCGACGAGACAAGCCGTGTGACCGCGATCGTGCAGCAGGGCCGTGCGGGAGGCATTGTCGAGGGAACGGGCAGTGGGCTCGTCATGCGCTATATCCCCCACGAACAGCGCGTGGAGCCGGGGGATGTGGTACTCTCGGCGGGGCTAGGTGGGCTCTTTCCGAAGGGATTGGTCCTCGGCGTGATAGAGTCGGTGGAGCGGAGCGACATCAACCCGTGGCAGGAAGCAGTGGTGCGCTCTACCGTCGAGTTCCCGCAGTTGGAATACGTTTTCGTGATCCGCTCCTTCCGCCCACTGGAAGAAGCATCTGGCGGGGTGACGCCATGAGTCCGTGGATTGTACTGATCTTGCTGGCCGGCCTGCTACAGAGCACCCTTATCTCCGAGTTCGACCTCTGGGGCGTCCATCCGAACCTGGTGCTCACGCTCGTCCTGGGATGGAGCCTGCTACGAGGCGGGCGCGAAGGGCTCATCTGGGGGCTGATGGGCGGTGTTATATTAGATCTCTATTCTGTGGCGCCGTTTGGTACCTTCACTATCGCGATGCTTGTAGCCGCCCTCGTTACCAGTCTTACCGAGGTGCTACCCATCCAAGCCACTGTATTGTTGTCGGTCGGTCTCATGCTCGTGGTGTCCCCACTCTTCCATTTCGTCGCCATGGTCATGATGGAGAGCCTGGGTTGGGACGTGGCATGGCGTACCATGTGGGTGCGCTTGCCCCCCGCGGCCCTGCTCGATGCCGTGCTCATCCTGCTGCTCTACCGTCCCCTCAGGCAGATCAGCCATCTGGCTGGAGAGCGGGCGATCGAGTGGCGGTAAGAGTATGAGGTATTTCGTTGCTGCCTACTGATTTCTGAGCCGATGAGCAAAGAGCAAATTCGCCGCCGCATCTTCCTCTTCCAGAGCGTCATGGTACTGGGGTTTGTCGTGCTAACGGCACAACTGTGGCGCATCCAGATTCTGGGGGGCGAGAGCTACCAGACGCTCGCCCGAGAGAACAGCATCCGCTCCGAGGTTATCGATGCGCCCCGTGGCGTTATCTACGACCGACAGGGTCGTATCCTTGTTCGCAACCGTCCCAGCTTCCGTGCCATCCTGCTTCCCGCCAATGTAGTGAATGAGACCTGGCAGGCGTGGACCGAGGCGGAGTGGGAGCAGGCCGCCGAGAGGCTGACGCGAATTGCGGATGCGCTAGGCATCCCCTTTCCGCATGAAGGCAGCACCGAAGCGCTCCAAGAAGCATTCCATCAGGCCAGTGGGCGGATCACGCTCGAGGAGGTCGATGAGCTCTGCCAGGAAGGCAAGTTGATGGAGTGCTTCGCCGAGGCCCTCATCGTGGCCCCCTTCAACGAGGTAATGATCCAACGGAGTCTCGCGCAAGAGAGTGCGTTCAAGGTGATGGAGAACCACATCAACCTGCCCGGGTTGACCATCGTCTCCTCCTCACAACGGGAATACCTGTACGGGCAACTCTACGCACACCTGCTGGGGTATGAACTTCCCATCTCCCAGAGCATGCTGGATCGCCAGACCCGCCTCACCAGCAACCCGTACCTGCCTACCGATCGTGTTGGCATGGCTGGGCTCGAGGCGGGCTCCGAGGATGACCTGCGCGGCGTCAAGGGACGTCGCTGGATCGAGGAGAATGTCCTGGGACAACGAGTCCGGAGCCTGCAGGAGCAACCTTCCATCCCGGGCCACAACCTCTTCCTCACGATCGATACCGAACTCCAGAAGGTGGTCATGGAGGCGCTCCAGGAGGGGATGGAGAGCGTCGGAAGCGAGGAGGGGGTCGCGATCGTCATGAACCCAAATACGGGTGAAGTGCTAGCGATGGTCTCTCTCCCCACCTACGACAACAACCTCTTCGCCGGACCGGTTGACCCGGAGGCGCATGAGAAACTGATTGACGATCCATTGAAGCCAATGTTTAATCGGGCTATCAGCGGCACCTATCCACCGGGCTCTATCTTCAAGATCGTACCTGCCGCTGGCGCCCTTGCGGATGGCGTCATCACACGCGATACCGTCATCAACGACCCGGGTAAGATTATCCTGCCAAACGAGCTCATCGACGATCCGCAACTTGCACTAGAATATGGGCAGACCTTTGTCTGCTGGCTCGACAGGGGACATGACGATGAGACAGTGGTAGATGCGGTGGCTCACTCCTGCGACGTGTTCTTCTATCAAGTAGGGGGCGGCTACCCACCGAACGAGTTCAAGGGGTTAGGCATCGACTCGCTCATCAAATGGACGACTGCCTTTGGGTTGGGTGAGCCGACCCGCATTAGCTTGCCTGGCGAGGCACCAGGGCACGTCCCGACGCGGAAGTGGAAGCGCCTAACGTGGCAGCAGAGCTGGGTGACGGGTGATACGTACAACATGAGCATCGGGCAGGGCTTTCTTACCGTCACCCCACTGCAGATCTTGAATGCCACCACGGCTATCGCGAATGGCGGCGTCATCTACGAGCCTCAGGCGATCTACCAGGTGCAGGATGCCACTGGTCACGTCAAGCAATCCTTCGAGCCACGCGTGCTCCGCCACGTGAATGTCCCGCCTGAGCACCTAGCCTTGGTCGCGGAGGGGATGCTTGGCGCAACCACGTGGGACGATGGCACGGCGAACCTCATCTTCAAAGATTCGCCCGTCCGCGTCGCAGGCAAGACAGGGACGGCGGAGTACTGCGAGCCGATCGTGCAGGAGGACGGCACACCGGACTGCAAGCTCGATGCGGAGGGCAACCAACTCACCCACGCCTGGTTCACAGCTTTCGCTCCCTACGAGAACCCGGAGATCGCGTTGGTGGTCTTCGTGCATGGCAACAAGGAGACGGTGATCCAGGGCTCCGAAGTCGCCGCGCCCATCGCGCGCCGTATCATCGACTACTACTTCAGCGCGCGCCCCCTCGAGCCCGTACAGCCCATCACGCCTGCAACGCCCGAGCCTACGGCTACTACCATGCCCACACCGCCGGTACTGGCCGGTAACTATCGCGCAATCTTCCTTGAAACAAACGGACGCCCGGAGGAACTGAGCGCCGTCTCGGGCCATGTGCTGGATCGGGAGGGAAATCCGATTCCCGGTGTGCGCCTCACCATTGACCGAGGTGGTTCGCCCGTCGCGACGGTGACAACCGAGGCGGATGGCAGCTTCTTCTTTGGTCACCTCAACGCCAGCCAGTCGCTAGCCTGGTACGTCCGCGCCGATTTGCCGGGAGCACCCTATATCTACCTAAACGTCGCGCCCTACTCGCACTACACTGTGCGTTTCCAGGAGGAGCCGTGAGCCAAATCGGGGTCAAAGGCGACCGTGAAGGGTTGATTATCTCACTGCCGCTGGATGGGGATAACGAGCGTGTGATCGAAACGCTCCACTCTCATCTCAGGCAGTCAGGTGCTTTTTTCAAAGGTGCCGTGGTCACGCTTGAGGTGGGCGCGCGGCCTCTCGATACCGACGAGCTGCAACAGATCATCAAGATTTTAGAGCAGTGGGAGGTGCGCCTGGAATCGGTGCGCGCTTCGGACGACGTGACGCGCAGCGCGGCCCTCTCTCTCGACCTGAAGTTACCCTTCGTGGTCGATCCGGAAGTGGCGGCGGAACGAGGACAGCGCAGAATTGCGGTGCCGAGGGAGAGCGTGGACGCGCTCCTAGTGCGCCGCACGCTCCGAAGTGGACAAGTGATACGTCATCCTGGTTCTGTTATCGTACTCGGCGATGTGAATCCTGGAGCGGAGATCGTGGCGGGTGGGGATATCGTGGTATGGGGGACCTTACGGGGCGTCGTCCACGCGGGCGCGATGGGGGATGACCGCGCCATCGTCTGTGCGCTCAAGCTCTCGCCCACCCAGCTTCGCATTAGCGATCAGATTGCCGTGGCGCCAGAGGAGAAAGAGCATAATCGGATCCACCTGTGGAAGCGCCGCTATCAACAAAGACCGGAACTGGCGCGACTGCAAGAGGAGGAGATCGTGGTAGAGAGCTGGCCGAAGTAGGTGCGCGAGTCATTACGAAACGAGGGAGTTTCATGAAAGTTAGGAAGCAAAAGGGGTTGACCTTTGATGATGTCCTGTTGGTGCCGAAGCACTCCGACGTGCGCTCGCGCCGTGACGCAAGCACGCGTACCAAGTTGACCAGGGATATTTCCCTGCACATCCCCATCATCTCCGCGAACATGGACACGGTGACGGAATCGGAGATGGCCATCGCCATGGCTCATGCAGGCGGGATCGGCGTCATCCACCGCTTCATGACGACGCAACGCATGGTGGAGGAGGTGAAGCGTGTCAAGCGAGCAGAGAATCTGGTGATCGAGAACCCGCTCACCATCGAGCCGGATGCCACTGTCCAGCAGGCACGGCGGATCATGCAGGAGCGGGATGTCGGTGGGATGCTCATCCTCGATACGGAGCGCCGCATCTTGGGCATCCTGACCACCCGCGACGTGCTTTTTGAAGATAACCCGGAGCGGCCGGTCCGGGAGCTAATGACCGCTGATGTCACCACCGCCCCCACCGGCACCACAATGGAAGAGGCCCGACTCATCTGCCACCGTCACAAGATCGAGAAATTACCGCTTGTGGACGAGCGGGGACGCGTAACTGGTCTTATCACCACCAAGGATATCATCAAGCGCATCAAGCATCCCAATGCGACGAAGGACGACAAAGGGCGCCTGCGGGTTGGAGCGGCCATCGGCGTGAAGCCGGGCGAGCGGGAGCGTGCCGCTGCTGTCGTCGAGGCAGGCGCGGACGTCCTTGTCCTCGACATCGCCCACGGCCACTCGACCAACGCCACCGACATGATCCACTGGCTCCGCCGCAAGTTCCCGCACGTTCCGCTCATCGCAGGCAATGTCGCGACGGCAGATGGGACGAAAGAACTGATTGACGCCGGAGCCGATGCCATCAAAGCAGGAATCGGCCCCGGATCGATTTGCGTGACTCGTGTGGTCGCCGGCTTCGGTGTGCCACAGATCACCGCCATCATGGACGCCTACCAGGTGGCACATGACGCGGGCATCCCGATCATTGCGGATGGCGGTATCCATACCAGTGGCGACTTGACCAAAGCGCTCGCTGCGGGCGCGCACACGGTCATGATCGGTTCCCTCTTTGCCGGCACCCGCGAGAGCCCGGGTCGCATTATTCAAAAGCAGGGGCGACGCTACAAGGTCACGCGCGGCATGGCTAGCCTGGGAGCGACGATGAGCCGCACGGATACGCAAGACGAGATGGATTGGAATGCCGTGGTGCCGGAGGGTGTCGAGGCAATGGTCCCCTACAGAGGCTCCGTCAACGATGTGCTGACGCAGCTAGTGGGTGGACTCCGAAGCGGCCTCTCCTATGCGGGAGCCAATACCATTGAGGAATTGCACGAGAACGCCGAATTCATCGAGATGAGCAGCGCTGGCCTCCAGGAATCGCTGCCCCACGACGTCGAACTGATGTGAGCCACCTCACGGCGGAAGTAAAAGAGCACTAGGCTCACAGCCCAGTGCTCTTTCTAGTGTGCGAATCGCTAGTA
>JALZCF010000619.1 GCA_030863245.1 Chloroflexota bacterium | reverse complement strand
GCGCTATGATAGCCCACCTCTCCCCGATTGGGTATCGCCACCACCTCGCCGCGTACGACGTATCGGACCTCGCAGGGCTGACCTAGGTGACACCTCAAGGTCGCCTGAATCATCTGCCCCAACCGGTTCTCCAACCACGCCAGCGCACCCGGCAGCCTCGTGCTCACGACATAGCTCCCGTCCTCTACACACTCCAGGCGGGTATCCCTCAACCATGTGTCGAAGGTGGCACGCGTCATCTGCCCCTGCAGATCGGCGAGCACCGCTTTCCAAAGCTTGTCTGTTTCCGAGTGGGAAACGGAATTCCCGTAAGTAATCCGCGCCTCATCTAGTGTGTTGTTAGGCGAGTCTTCCCCCACCGCAGCGCGGTGAACTTCGATGGGCGCCGCACCGCTGCGTCGGTGTCTTTGCGTGGCACACTCTAGATGTGGTTACGAAGGGGATCGGTGTGGATTTCGCGCCATTGTTAGCCGGATACTCCGAATGTGAGTGGAAGCGCTCGACAGCTTTGATCGGCGTCAAGATGATTAGGCATTGAAAGAAGGGTTGCGGATACGCTCGGCTTATGACATGCTGGCCGGCGACAGCGAGACGAAGCGGCTCTGGATCATTGCGGAATCCATTCGCTCGACGACTACAGCGCTCCTGCCCCGTGAGGATTAGCCCGGATGTCCTTGGGGAGGTCATCTTAGCTATAATAGGAGCAAGCCAATAGCGTATATGGGCTCTTCGTCCTTTAGTGTGCTAGATGCTGCAATGATCACTAAATGGGCCATGATAGGTTCCCTGAAACGGATAGCGAAATGGTTCGCTTGTTCCGATTGTAGAGCCGACCGCATTTCGCACGAGCGACGCTACAGCACACTAAAGGACGAAGAGCCCGTAAATGGAGGTGTGTTGTGACCCAGAAGACGTCAACATCAGTTCAGGAGCTAGAGACGATTCTGGCCGATCTCCCTGCCGATAAGGTGCAGGAAGTCGTCGATTTCGCGTCTTATCTGCGCCATCGTTACAGCGCTATCCCGCAACGCGGTTCGGCCACGGCGATTCTCCATGCGCTGGAGAAGCTGGGCCCACTTGAGTTTGAGGAGGGGGAGTTGGACGCGCTGCTGGACGAGATTGAAGCGATGCGCCAGATGGATATGCGGGATCATGGTTGAGTACTTGCTCGACACGAATCATGCCAGCCGGCTAATGAGTCAAGACAGGCGTGTCCTGTCTCATGTGCGACAGGCTGAAACGAGTGGTGATACGTTGGGCGTATCAATGACTGTCGTCGGCGAACTTTATTTTGCTGTGCACGCCAGCCGACGGCACGTGCAAAATCTGCAACGGCTGCAGCAGTTGCTTGCCACTCTGCATATCTACCCGTTTGAGCAGGCGGATGCGGAGGAATTCGGCCGTATTCAAGCTGAGCAAAAAGCCAAAGGCCGCCCCATTCCACCGTTGGATGCACAGATAGCAGCCGTAGCCAGACGACGTGGGTTAACGGTATTGACAGCGGACAAACACTTCGGCTATGTTGACGGCATCCCTACCCAAAATTGGTTGGATGAGTGACAGTAGGATGAGACGTTGTTTGACTCGCACTGATATCGACCTGCTTGTGCTCGGATGCAGCCACTCGGTAGTCCTGCTCTTCTCTGCAGGATTAGGTGACTCTTCCCCACCGCCTCGTCGTAGGTCTCGGTAGGTGTATCACTGTTGGACTGGCATCCTGCCGTTGCCTATGCTGAATGGGGCTACGAACAGGAATGCCGACTCATCTGGTCTACCTCACTCCCTGCGCAGGCCAGCACGCCTTTCGTGCTCTGGTCCACCTCCCGTTGGAAGAGCATGGAGAAGCCGTGTGACATCCGTGGGCTAACGGCGGTGCATGACTCGTTGTAGCGCGTAGGCCCTATTGCTATGCGAAGGGCAGCCATCCCACATGGACTCCACGCCCTCTTTCACACAACATGCCACATCATCATGCCGTTAGCAAGAGAAGGGGTATGGGGCGGGGGTAGTCTAGTTCCTGCACGAAGCGAGTTGTTAATTGCAGAAACAGAGGGACGGTTCGTTTCACCGGCACGTTTGGGTGACACTTTTGCCTGGCTCCCACGGTGACAACACGTAAAAGCGTCAACCAGATGGTGAACCATCCCTGTGAGTTGGTTAGAAAGTTACGCAAAACTTGAGATAGGAAGCAGAGCACAGGTTATGAGCTCCTCCATGGAGAGTGCTTGTCCCTCCGCCCAGGCGGCGGTAAAGGCTGTGTCGGCAAGGGCGTCACGTGCCGCTCGCAGCCAGCGTTTGTGGCGAGGTCGCTCGTGGGGGCTAAGCGGCGCATGGATGCTCTCTCGTAAAGCGGCGGCGGCGCCTAGTAATCGAGCGGCCCGACGTGCTGCTTCCTCCTGCCGGGGTGCGGCAGCCAGCGCCACGCCTGCCAGGCCCTCCAGGCAGTAGGCCAGGCCATCCTGCTCGCCTAGCTTCTGGTGTAACAGCAGGCTCTCCGTGAAGTGGCGGCGGGCATCGTCAGTGGCAGCTTGCTCCAGCTTTGCCACGCCCAGGTTGTAGAGGGCCATGGCCGCACCCACTTCTGCTTCCGCCTCACGGAGGAGGGTCAGGCTGTCCTTGAAGAGGTCTTCAGCCCGTGCATACTCCCCTCGGGCAAGCGCCACCAGCCCCAGGTTATTGAGCGGACCAGGAAGCGACGCGCGCTGTCCCACCTCCCGCCGCAGCTCGATACTCTCCTCGAAGAGCGCTTCGGCCCGCGTATAGTCGCACTGCTCCCAGGCAATAACGCCGAGACTGTTGAGCGAGTGCGCCTCCCCGATCCGATCGCCGAGCGTGCGATGGATCGCCAGGCTCTCCTCCAAGTGTGTGGTAGCTTGGCGGTAATCGCCCTGCTCGTCCGCCAGGACGCCGGCAGCATGGAGGGCCTTGGCCCGGAGGGCAGGAAACGATCGCGCTGGACCCGCGGCGGACAGCGCTCTCTCTAACCATTGCCCCCCCTCTCGCAGATGATTGTGCCAGTACCAAAAACGGTAGAGCGCAGTGGCGAGCCGCAGCAGGGCTTCGGCCTTGCCGCTCTCCTCTGCCCACGCTAGCGCCGCCCGCAGATTGCCACGTTCTTCCTCTAGCCGATTCAGCCACAGTGCCTGCTCCGTCCCGCGCAGCTGTTGCTCCGCCTCCTCGGCCAGATCGAGGAAGTAAGCGAGGTGCCGATCGAGAGTCAGCGTCAACGTTCCCGACGCCTGTAGCTTGTCGTGGGCGTACTGGCGCACGACCTCGTGCAGGTCGTAACGTCCCGTCGGTTGGCGACGCAACAAGGATTTGTCGAGCAGGGATGCTAGAAGCGGCAAGGTGGCGTCGCTCACTTGGGTGGCAGCGTCCCGCCGGAAGCCGCCGCGAAAGGTCGAGAGGGCAATGAGGAGCTTTTGTTCCTCGCAGGAGAGCAGCGACCAAGAATGGTCGAGGACCGCACGCAGGCTGCGATGGCGTGCGGGCACATCCTGCAAGGTGGTGGTGAGGAAATCGAGGCTCTGTTCCATCTCGCCTGCAATCTCCCGGCAGGAAAGCAACCGAACCCAGGAAGCGGCTAACTCGATCCCCAGGGGCAGGCCTTCCAACCGGTGGCAGATGCGCGCAATCCACGAGAGATCTACCTCTGTTGGAGCAAAGTCTCGAGCCACCCGACGGGCCGCCTGGAGAAACAGTTGCACCGCACTGTAGCATTCAAAGTGCTCCTTGGCCTGATCCGGCAGGGTGGTTTCGTGTGGCGTGAGAGGCGGGGTGTCCAGCCCCTTGACCTCGAAGAGCCGCTCCCCTTTCAGGTTCAGCCGCTCTCGTGAGTTGACCAACAGCTTGACGCGCGGTGCGGCCACAAGCAGGTCAACCAGGAGGGGGGCCGCCTGGTGGAGATGCTCAAAGTTGTCGAGTACCAGCAGCATCGCTTTGTCGCGCAGGTGGTCAAGGAGTTGCTCTTTCAGCGGGGCCTGGGCGGTGAAGGGACAGTGGATCGCCTCTCCAATGGCGGTGACGAGTTGGTCCACGGAACCGGTGCTTTCCAGCGCTACAAGAAAGACGCCGTGGTCATAGGCATCGAGCTGCTCCGTGGCGACCTGAAGCGCGAGGCGCATCTTGCCGACGCCGCCCGGTCCCAGCAGCGTGATGAGGCGTTGGTCGACGCTGTCGAGATGGGTCGCCAACTCCCCTACTTCCCGCTCGCGACCGACGAACAGGGTGAGTTGGGGTGGCAGGTTGTGGGGGCGAAGCGCCGGAATAGAAAGCCGCTTTTCTGCCACGGGCGAGTCGAACTCGCCGTCACGAATCTCTTCGTACAGCGTGGCCGTCGCCTCGTCCGGCTCGACGCCCAGCTCTTCCTGGAGGATGTGCCGGCACTGCTCGTAGTGGGCGAGCGCGGCACTGCGCGCCCCACGCAGGATCAGTAGGCGCATCAGCGTCCGGTGAACCTCCTCCTGCCACGGTTCCAGCTCCAGTTGACGGCGGGCGTAGCGCGCTGCCTCTAGGTAGGCCCCGCGCCGCTCGTGATAGGCCACCAGGTGGCTCAAGGCCTCCCAGGCCAGGCGCTGCAGCCACTCCCGTTTCAGCAGGGCCCACTCCTCGAAGGGCGCACTATCCGGCAGGAAAAACCCAGCGAGGAAGGTGTCGCGGTAGAGCGCAAGGGCCCGCTCGCGCTGCTTCGCGCAGACGGGGCAGCTTTGTGGGTGACGGTGGACATGGCTCTCGCAGGCCGCCAGGAGGGAGGTAAAGTGGGTGACGTCCAGCCACTGATCGCTGGCGCGGTTGAACTGAAGGGTGGGACGCGTGATGAGCAAGAAGGACGGGTCCGCGGTGTGATCGCCAATCGCCTTGCGCAGCGTCAGCAGGGCCTGGCGGAGATTGACGCGCGCGTCCCGCTCTGGAAGGTCCGGCCAGAGCAACCCCGCTAGCGCATCGCGCCGATGAGCACGGTCGGCCTCAACGGCCAGGTAGATCAAGAGTGCCTGCACCTTATCATAGCGAAAGTGGGTGATGGGCTGTTCGTTGAGCGTGAGATGTGGCGGGCCTAGCAGCGAAAGAGAGAGGTGGGCCATGAGATCGTCCCTGTGCGGATCGACAACAGCATCGTAGCGCCTTCAGTATACCCTCCGCCCCTGCTGAGCACAACCGCCCCTTCCCGTGCTCACGTGCTGTTCACGTTTCTCTCACGGTAAGCAGGTATCATTGCGCTGTAATCCAGCAGAACGGAGGGATTTTGCATCATGGGGGAGAGAGCACGGTACCGTGCATACCTGTTGCGCCTCTGGGAAGTGCACCGGGAAGGGCAGACAGTCTGGCGCGCGTCGCTCGAGAGTCCGGGGAGTGGCGAGCGCCGGGCCTTTGCCACGCTCGACCGCCTTTGTGCGTTCCTGCATGAGCAGGGTGTGCCACTCGCTGGAACGGGAGACAATTCCGGATCGCCTCTTACCGGCAACCATGATGATCTGTCAGCACAAGATAGTTGAAAGGAGTTCGCTATGCTGTTCCACAGACGTTTGCCCACCATGATCGCGCTCGGCGCTGTGTTGTTCCTGGCTCTGGTTGCGCTAGGGATGGTGCCGGGGAGGATAGTGGAGCGTACCCACGCGGCGGGAGAAACCGGCCCGATTGCCTACGTGCGTGGGGATACCCAGGACGAGATACGACTCATCGAGCCCGATGGCAGCCGGGACCGCCTGCTCTGGGCCCATGGACAGGCCGATCCGCAGCAAGTGCACGGGATCTGGAGCCTGGACTGGCGGCCTGATGGACAGGAGATCGCCTTCAGTAGCACGCATGAGAATGCCTGCTCGGTCTTTTATGTCGACATCTACGCCGTCCAGGTGGATGGTCAGAGGTACCGGCGCATCAGCTTCCCGCCGGCCTGTGACCAACTCGCCAGTTATCCCCAAGGCACTGTCCGTGTACCGGTGACCAACAGCGGGATCGGCGGCTCCCTTACGCTCTTTCTCTATTTTATCGGCGCGCCCGGCGTGCAACAGGTATCGTTGCCGCCTGGGGGTTCAACTGTGGTGACGTTCGAGAACGTAGCCGACTTTGGCGACGAGGTCTTGCAGGCGGCAGTGCTCATCGAGGGTGCCAACCGCGAGATCAGTTTTGCCTCGGCGGTGGACGTGCGGGCCGACCAGACAGTAGAGAGCGCCACGATCGATCTCTATCATCCCTTCTCGACCTGGGAAGCGCGCTCCCCGACCTGGCGCAGCGACGGGTTGCGGCTGGGGTACGTCCTGAATTTCAACCAACTGATGCAGATTGAGCCTTCCCCACCGCCCCTCGAGTTGGGTGAGTCGCTGGTGGAGGAAGGGCAGATGCCGGACTTTGTGGATATCCTCGCCTGGGGCCCGGCCCCCGTCGCGAACCAGCTGCTCTATGTGGGCAATGACGCGTTTGAGTCGGAAGCGATCTATCGGGTGACAGAGGACAACCCGGCGCCTGGGGAAGCGCTCCTCACCTACGAGCCCTATGAAAATGTGCTGGGCTTAGCCTGGTTGCCCGATGGCTCCGGCTTCCTCTACGCTGTGCAAGAGAGTGAGTTTTTTGAGCCGGTGCAGGCGAACATCTACGAGTATCGCTTTTCAGACGGCCGGGTCACGCAACTGACCCACCTCACGAACGAGTACGCGGGCCGGCTCGACGTCTCGCCGGATGGACAGCAAGTGGTCTTCGAGCGTGCAGCCCGCGTGGAGGAACTGGGGGATAGCCTGCTTGAGCCAGACCTGTGGAT
>JALZCF010000587.1 GCA_030863245.1 Chloroflexota bacterium | reverse complement strand
GGCTCGACGTGCCAGTCGGGCAGGCGCGGGTCGGTGAGTACTGTGCGGGTCCCTCCTTCAAGCGCCACCGTGCCCCGCTCCAGGATGAGGGCGCGGGTGCCCAGATCGGCGGCTTCGGCCAGCTTGTGGGTTGCGAGCACGACGCTGGCCCCCTGCTCCGCCAATGTGCGCACCACGGCGAAGACCTCCTGCGTCCCTTCGGGGTCGAGCTGCGCGGTCGGCTCATCCAGCACGAGGAGCGCGGGCTGGAGCACGAGGATGGAGGCAATGGCGACGCGCTGCATCTGCCCTCCGGAGAGCGCGTAGGGCGAGCGGTTCGCCAGATGGGCTATTTCCAGCTCCTCCAGCACCGCCGACACCCGCTCCCCCATCTCCGCCCGCGGCACGCCCAGGTTCTCCAGCCCGAAGGCCACCTCCTCGAAGACGGTCATGCGGGCACCCGAGATCTGATTGAAGGGATTCTGCAGCACCAACCCGACGTGCTGCACCCACTCCCCGAGCGCCGACTCCCGCATCGAGCGCCCACCCAGCGTGACATCCCCCTGGATCGCCCCACCGTAGAAATGGGGCACGAACCCGGCAAGCGCGTAGCAGAGCGTCGATTTGCCGCTTCCAGTCCCGCCCGCTAGCAGCAAAATCTCACCGTGCGGCAGCGAGAGGCTGACGTCGCGCAGGGCGGGGCTATCGGTGTCGGGGTAGTGGTAGGTGAGGTTGGTGGTTTGGAGGAGGTGTTGCATGGTACGTGTTGCGTGTTGCATGTTGCATGTTACATGTGCGCTGCGCGCATGTGCTTCGCACACGTGGTGGTGCGTGAACTATATTGAGAGGGTAGTGGGTGTGGCGGGTGCAGTGGTGGTTGGGGTGAGGTGGTGTTTTTGGTTTCATGGGGTTGGTTGTGTGAGTTTAGAGGGTCCAGCGGTTGCCTGGTAGGACGGAGATGCCGGCTACGATGAGTAGGAGGACGACGATGATGACGACGAGATTGTTGCGGAAGCGGGTTGGGTCGGGGGCGTCGCGCCAGCGCAGGGGGAGATGGGCGACGCCCACCGCCACCAGCATGGTTACCGTGTGCTCTAGTTGGTAGCGTGTAAATTCTCCTCCGACAAAGAGCAGGATGAGACCCAGCAGCAGCTGGAGGTCGATCATTCCGGTAAAGGTGCTCATCAAACCGCGGTCGGTTGGGGTAAAGGGGTCCGTCCGTAGCCAGCCGGCGCCGAACTTCACGAGGGCGATGATCGCGACGAAGAGGATGAGCCAGCGTATAAGCGAGTGAATGGTCAGAACGATCTCCATAGAGACTCCTTGTTTTGGTATGAGAGTGTCCAAAGAAAACCAGGGAAGGCGAGAATGGGCAAATTAGGTTAGCGAACCTGTCCCATTCTGGGTTGAACTCACGGGCCGACTCCTTTATACTGTCATTGCATTTCCTATGCTCCGCTCCGCCACTTCGTGGTGCGTTGAATCACCGAGAAGGGGTGGGGGTGGATCCAGTCAATCGAGTAACTTGGGAGGAATGATGCTATGAACGGCCAGGTGAAGACTGGGGGAGTGAATCATGTCACTCTGACGGTAACCGATGTTAGCCGCGCCCGCGATTTCTACACGAGTGTTCTGGGGTTTGAGGAGGTGACGGAGTTTGGGCCGCGTTCCCTGCTCAGCAATGGTAGTGTGATTCTCGCCCTGGGACTGGCACCGGACCCGACGCAGGTGCGCCCGAACGATCAGTTCAACGAGAACCGGGTGGGGCTGGATCACTTGAGTTTTAGCGTCGAAAGTCGCGAAGAGCTCGAGCGGGCCCTCCAGCTCTTTGACGAGCGAGGCGTGCCGCACGGGGAGATCAAGGATCTCGGGGATCTTGGGCTGTATGTTCTGGCCTTCCGGGATCCGGATAACATTCAGTTGGAGCTGACGGCGCCGCGGGAATAATGGAGAATGGAAGGGGGAAAGGGGAAAGGTGAAAGGGGAACGGTGGATCGGTTCTCCATTCTCCCCTTTCCACGCGAAGCGTCCCCTTTCCCTTTATAGTCTCGTTCGCGGTTCCCGAACAATTCCGCTGATGTGGCACGATGGAGGAGGGCGCTAGACGCGCTCGCGCTCCTCATTGAAGAGTGGGGTCTCGATGTGCGTTGGCTTGTCGCTCAGTTCTTTGTGACGGTCGCCACCTAGGTAGGATGATCCCTTGGGCTTGCTCTTTCGACGCAGCAGGTAGATACCGGCGACGATGAGGAGCAGCGGCAGGGCGAACACACCAAGCAGGCCGCCAAGGAAGCCGCCGACCGCGAAGAAGGCGTTGAGGATGAAGCCCAGGAGGAAGATGCCGACGCCGACGGTCGCGAGATTTTCCCCCCATCGCTCCGCGCTCGGCTTGCGCGCCAGGTCGCCGTAGACGGCGAGGCCGAGACCAAAGCTACCTGGAAAGATGAGCGCCCAGGCGTATGCCCAGCTCGCCCACAGGCCGAAGGTATTCGAGAGCAGGAGCAGCAGCCCGACGGCGGTAATCATCGTCGCCGGAATGGTCAGGATGTTCGTGCGCTTTCCGAATTGTTTGACCAGGTAGAACAGGAGGAGGCCGGGCGCCATGACGAAGAAGGGCCACACAAAAGACCAGAAGCCAAGGGGCGGCCCCATCAGTAAGAATAGGGCGCCAAGCACAACCAGGAGCAGGCCTAGGCCACGTCCCTCTCTAGAACGCCGTTTGATGTGAGAACTCATTTTCGTGTCTCCTTCTACTGAACGCGATCACCACAACTCTCTTTACGCATTCCAGGACTATTTGTTGCATGGTGCATGTTGCGTGTTGCCTGTTCAGTAAAGGACTTGCAGCGCGATGGGCGCTACGCGCTCCATTGTGCGGTGGAAGATCCGGGCGGGGGAGGCGGTGAGTTTTACGTCCGGGGACAGGGGCGACTGCTCGAAGATCGAGCCTCTCGCGAGGTGGCAACATCACATGCCCGCTATGTTCCAGCCGACCGCTACATTCTCTTCGAGCTGGACGTTGATTTTGCCTTCTCCAACGTCTATGAAGAAGGGGGATCGGTGCAATGTCGCTGGCGCCGGGCAAGTGAATAGCCGTGTGCCTACCGCCTTGCTGCCCAACTAGACGGCCCCGTGGCCAGCGCGTTCGCCGCTTCTCGGGCACACGCGTGCCACTCCAGCATCGGGCGTAAGAGGTGCTGCATGGGCTGGCAGGTCGCTTCGAGCTCAACCGACCTTGCCGCGGCGAGGAAACGCGCTGCCAACCCATCCTTGTCCAGGAGGACACGCGCCCCCCGCCGCAGCGCATCCGCATGGTGGGTTGTACCCACAACCTCACCTTACCCTCTACGGTGCATCAAC
>JALZCF010000575.1 GCA_030863245.1 Chloroflexota bacterium | reverse complement strand
ACCCAGCGATGCCGACCTGCGCACAGGCGCAGAAAGGCTCGCGCAGATCTCCGTCGAGCGCTATCGCGACCCGTCGGCGATTCCGTTGGGCATCCAGCGCACCCTTGGCTACGCCCCGCGATGGTATTTCCGAGACTTTGACACCGTAACGACCGTTGAGGGGAGCCATGGCGCCCTGCCGGAAGCGGTGCTCCTTGAGTCCAATGCCCCTCCGCCGCCAGGCAGGATCGGAAAACGGGTCTGGGTTGGCCCCGAGTGGCAGTGGGGCGCCGACTCCCCCCAATCTCTGATACGCTGGCTCACCCTCCGCGCCGACAAACGCATCGGCATCACAGAGCGCGAGGCAGTCTTATACGTCACACTATCAGAATAACATCCCAAAAGAAGCAATAACCATCGTAAACAAGACGATCAATACTACCTATTACCCACTGATCACTGATCACTAACCACTGATCACTATTTGTTATGGCAAGTATCGAGCAAGAGATTGAGATTAGAGAGTCCACTTGGCGCGACATCTCGCTGCCGCGCTACCTGGCGTTGAACTGGCCCGTGGTGTTGCTGGGTGTCATGGTTCTACTCGCTGTCGGCTCCCGTTTCTGGGAGTTGGGACGGATGGCCCTGCACCATGATGAGAGCCTGCACGCCCTCTACTCCTTCTACAATTACGACCGGGGCGGCTACACGCATGACCCGCTCATGCACGGGCCGCTCCTCTTCCACCTGGTGGCGTTGGGTTACTGGCTCTTTGGCGTCTCCGACGCGACCGCCCGTCTGCTTCCGGCGATCCTCGGCGTCTTCCTCGTGTGGGTGCCGTGGAAGTTTCGGGATTGGTTGGGGATGAAAGGGGCCTTGGTCGCCTCGGCGCTGATCCTGATCTCTCCGACGCTGCTCTACTACAGCCGCTTCATCCGCCATGATGTCTTTCTCGCCGCCTGGACGGTCATCATCGTCTACGGTATGTGGAAGTACCTACAAGATGGAGAAGATTTCCACCTCTACCTAATGACTGCGGGGTGGGCGCTCGCTTACAGCGAGAAGGAGGTCTCCTACCTGTTGACCATGGTCTTCTGGACCTTCCTGGCTGTGGTCGTCGCCCTCCGCTACACCGGACGGTTGGGGCCGAAGGTGGCAGTGGAAACGATGCGCGAGTGGCATCTGCTAATACTCATCGGCGCCTTGGCCCTGCCTCATACCGCCGCGCTCTTCCTGCACGCCGCGGGCATGGACCCGGCCGGTGGCTACACGGCGGCGGCATATAGGAACCCTGCTTTCCTGATGCAGGCAGGGGCGGTGGTACTGCTGCTCTTCAGCATTGGGGCGCTGGTGGCGAGTGCGTTGTGGAACGGGCGTAAGTTCCTCATCGCGGCCGGCATCTTCTACGCCATCTTCATCTTGCTCCACACGAACTTCCTTACCTGGCCCTGGGGCATCGGCAGTGGTATGGTCGGCTCGTTAGGATACTGGATCGACCAGCACGGTGTGGAACGTGGGGCGCAACCCTGGTATTACTACACCCTGCTCACGCCCCTCTATGAGTTTCTCCCCCTGCTGATCGGCGTGATTGGCGGCGGCATCCTGCTGGCACGGGGACGCAACGCGCGCGTCGCGCCACGTCCTTCGGATGAGGAGAAGCACCTCAACAGCCAAGCGCTCTGGCCCTACTTCAATCTATGGTGGGTCGCGCTCACCTTCCTCTCCCTCTCCCTCGCCGGGGAGAAGATGCCCTGGCTGCTAGTCCACATTGCCCTGCCCCTGGCGTTCCTCGGCGGTTGGGCGATGGATCGCTTCTTGGAGCGCGTGGAGTGGGAGGCACTGCGCGTACCCGTCGCCCTGGCTTTTGCCGGGCTGGTTACCGTTGCCTTCTTCTCGGCCGTGACTCTCTTGTGGATGGCACTCGGCGGCGAATGGCCCTTCAGGGGCACGGATATGGAAGCGCTGGCCCTCACGACCCGGTGGTTAGGTGCGGCCCTCTTCCTCATCGCAGCGAGCTGGGGAATCGTCAAGCTGCGCCATCGGTTAGAGGGGGAGATGGCCGGGCAACTGGCAATCGTTGTCGTGACGGTCATCCTCGCGCTGGCAACAGTACGCTTTGCCTTCATCGCGGCCTTCCGCAACGCTGATCTCCCCAACGAGCCCCTTATCTACACCCAAACCTCCCCCGACGTGCCGATGGTGGTGCGGGAGATCGAGACGATCAGCGAGCGGATGACCGGGGGCAAGGAGCTGAAGATCGCCTACGACAGTGGCGCGACGTGGCCCTTCGAGTGGTACCTGCGCGACTACCCCAATCGCTTCCTGTTTGGCAGTAGCCCCGAGAGCTATACAGAAGAGATTCGCAGCGCACCGGTTGTCATTGCCAGTCAGGACACGAATCGCCAAGTCGAGATGATAGTGGGCGATTACATCAAGCACCACTATTCGATGCGCCCCAACTTCCCCGAAGATTACAAGAAACTGATGGACGTGGTAGAGCTCCAGCCGGATCCGAGCAATCCAGAGCAGGTGAACCGTGTCGTGGTCGGCCAATCGCGCGGAGCACTCACGATCCTCGACAACCTGCTCTACTACATCCAGCAGCCGCAGGCGCGTGCCGACTTCCTCCATTTCCTGTGGAATCGCGAGATCCGGAACCCACTCGGCATCTACGATTTCTACGTCTACGTCAAGCCAGAAGTGGCCGCAGAGGTGTGGCAGTACGGGCTGACCGTGGCGACGATGGACCCGGAGCTGACCAGGGATCCCTACTTCGAGGCAATGGTGTCCATGGAGGCCACCACGACGCTCACCAGCGGGATGCACCAACCCAAGGATCTATCCGCCTTACCGGATGGCACTCTGGTGGTGGCGGACAGCGGCAACCACCGCATTCTGATTCTGGAACCGGATGGGGAGGTGGTGAGCGAATTTGGCAGCTTCGGCACGGAGCCAGGCCAGTTCAACGAGCCGTGGGGCGTTGCGGTCGCTCCCGATGGGACCATCTATGTCGCCGACACCTGGAACCATCGCATCCAGCACCTGGACCAAGAGGGGAATGTTCTGCACCTCTGGGGGCGCAACGTCGACACGGGTGGCCCGCTGACCGACCCAGGCCTGTTCTACGGCCCGCGCGATATAACGGTCGACGAGGATGGTAACGTGTACGTAACGGACACGGGCAACAAACGGGTGCAGGTGTTCGACCCTGAGGGGAACTTCCTGGAGCAATTCGGAGGGACAGGCGTCGAGGCAGGGCAGCTTGCCGAGCCCGTTGGCATCGACATCGCACCGGACGGCACCATCTATGTGGCCGATACCTGGAACCAGCGCATCCAGGCCTTCTCGCCCGAGTACGAACCCATCCAGCAGATCCCCGTTCGAGCATGGGAGGGCCAGAACATCACCAACAAGCCCTACATCGAGGCCACCGACGATCGCCTCTGGATCACCGACCCCGAAGCAGCCCGCATCATCGAGATGGACCGCGAGGGAGAGATCCTCCGCGTCTGGGGCCAATTCGGCACCGACGCCATCAGCCTTAACCTCCCCTTCGGCCTAACCCTCGAAGACGGCACCCTCTGGGTCGCCGACAGCGAGAACCAACGAGTTCTAGGCTATAATGTGGAACAGTAACGACTGTTGCATGTTGCATGTTGCGTAGAGGAGATAGGCGATACGTAGGACGTAGACGGGATACGGAATGCGCAGCACACAGCACAGGCCACGTAATCCGTTAACATGCAACATGTAACATGCAACAGAGAATAGACAACTCTAGAAAAAGCACCTGATGGATATCGAACAACCCGTTAAACTCCAGCGCACCGCCAACCCGCTCGACGTGCCACTGTCACGACTTGTGACGTTGAATTGGGCGACGGTCGTGCTGGGTGCACTCCTGCTCGTGGCGTTCGTCAGCCGTTTCTGGGAACTGGGACGGATGGCGCTGCACCACGACGAGAGCCTGCACGCGCTCTATTCCTGGAACCTCTACGATCACGGCGTTTACCGGCATGAGCCGCTGATGCACGGGCCGGTGCTCTTCCACCTGACGGCGCTCGGTTACTGGCTCTTTGGCGACTCCGATTTTACGGCTCGTCTCGTGCCGGCCATCCTTGGGGTTTTCCTAGTGTGGGCGCCGTGGAAGTTCCGGGGTTGGCTCGGGACGAAGGGGGCGCTGGCGACCTCGGCGCTGATCCTCCTCTCTCCGACGCTGCTCTACTACAGCCGCTTCATCCGCCATGATATCTTCGTCGCCGCCTGGACCGTGGTCATTCTCTATGGGATGTGGAAGTACCTGGAGGGGGGCGAGACCTTCCATCTGGCCGTGATGGCCGCCGGCTGGGGTCTGCTCTTCAGCCAGAAGGAGGTCTCCTTCCTGCTGGCGATGGTCTTCTGGAGCTTCCTGGCGCTCATCTTCCTGCTTCGCTTCTTTGGTAAACTGGGGCCGAAGGTGGCACCAAAGGTGTCGCGCGAGTTCCACCTGCTCGTTTTCCTGGGTGCGTTACTCTTGCCCTTCGTCACCGCGCTCATCATGCATGCGCCCGCCCTCCTGAACGCGGCACTTGGCCTGTCGTTGCCCATCTGGGACCCGGGCGCTGTAGGGGGTAACTCGGAGACCAGCGTCTATAACAACCCGGCGGCCTGGCCGATGGACTTTAACATTCGTGCTTATGCCACCGCGGCCATCCTTGCCCTGGTCGGCTTCGTAGCGGCGGCGCGACTGTGGGACTGGCGCAAGTTCCTGATCGGCGCTGGCGTTTTCTACACCATCTTCATCCTCTTCCACACCACCTTCCTGACCAATCCCTATGGGATCGGGAGCGGCATGATTGGTGCGCTAGGCTACTGGCTGGAGCAGCACGGCGTGCAGCGGGGCGAGCAGCCGTGGTACTACTACAGCATGCTCCTCCCGCTCTACGAGCTGACGCCCCTGCTCATTGGGCTAGTTGGGGGGGGATTCCTGCTGGCACGGGGGCGCAATGGGCGCATTGCGCCCGAGGCAGGTGACGAGCCGCATCTGAACACACGCGCGCTGTGGCCTTACCTCAATCTCTGGTGGTTCGTGGGCACCTTCCTGCTTCTCTCCTACGCCGGAGAGAAGATGCCCTGGCTGACAGTCCACCTCGCGCTGCCGCTTGCCTTTCTGGGTGGTTGGGCCCTGGGGCAACTACTGGATCGGGTGGATTGGGAACGCGCCCGCATGGCTGGTGGGCTTTGGTTTGCACTGCTTTTCCTGGTCGTGTTGCTGGCGCTCGGTTCCCTCCTGTGGATGATGGCCACCGGGCAGTTCCCCTTCCAAGGTTCGGGGGAGACGGCGCTCGAACAGACGGGGCGCTGGCTCGTGACCGTGCTCTTCCTGGTTGGCGCCGTGTGGGCCGCGACGACCTTCAGAGAGCAGCTTGGCAGCCGCACGGCTATCCATGTTGTGCTCCTGACGATCACGGTGGTGCTGGCCGCGGCCACATTACGCTTTGCCGTTATCGCCGCCTACATCAATGCTGATACCGCGAGTGAGCCATTGATCTACGTGCAGAGCTCGCCGATGGTGACGGCCGTGATGGATGACCTGGACGCGATCAGCGAGCGCATCGCGGGCGACAAGAATCTGAAGATCGCCTACGACAACCACACCTCATGGCCTTTTTCCTGGTATCTTCGCGACTACCCCAACGCCTTCTTCTTCGGCGCTGACCCCCAAACCTACGCCGACGCCGTCCGTGGTGCCTCCGTGGTGCTGGTGGGCCAGCAGAACGAGCAGAAGCTGAAACCGCTGGTAAACGGCTACGTGCGCCACGAGTACAAGATGCGCTGGTGGTTCCCCGAGGATTACCGGGATGTAAAGGAAGTCGTCCAACGGGACCCGAACAATCCCGACAACTGGATTACGACAGGGGAGCGATCAGGTAGTCCACTGGTCATCCTCCAGAACCTCTGGCGTTTCGCGCAGCAACCAGAGTACCGGCAGGATTTCATCGACTTCTACCTGCATCGTCGGGTAAAGGATCCCCTGGCTGGCGAGCCATTCATCGTCTATATCAAGCCGGAGGTCGCCGCCGAGGTGTGGCAGTACGGCTCCGCCGACGTGCTGGCCGAGCAGCCGACTTTTGTCGACGACCCCTACCTCGCCGCGGCCGTTGAACTGCCGGCGAGTCAGATCGTACAGCCCGGCGATTTCCAGGTCCCCCACGACGTGGCTGTCTCGCCCGATGGTAACCTGGTCGTCGCCGATAGCGGCAATCACCGCATCCGCATCGTGTCACCTGAGGGGACGGTCATGCGGGAGTTCGGCAGCTCTGGCACCGAGCCGGGCCAGTTCAATGAGCCGTGGGGTGTCGCCGTCGCCCCTGATGGTACGATCTATGTGGCCGATACGTGGAACCACCGCATCCAACATCTGGATGAGGAAGGGAACGTGTTGGATGTCTGGGGCACCTTTGGAGAGACCGCGGGGCAGCTCGGGGATCCAAACCTCTTCTGGGGACCGCGCGACGTGGTGGTGGATGACGAGAGCAACGTCTATGTGACAGACACCGGCAACAAGCGTATCCTGCGCTTTGACGCCGAGGGCACCTTCCTGAACCAGTTCGGCGGCGGGGGCATCGAGACCGGGCAACTCTCTGAGCCGGTCGGCCTCGCCATCTCGCCAGATGGGACGATCTGGGTAGCGGACACCTGGAACCGGCGCATCCAGCGTTTCACCCCGGAGGGAGAGCCGCTCCAACAAATCCCCATACAGACCTGGGCGGGAGAGAACATCACCAACAAACCCTACATCGCCGCCAGCGATGACCGCCTCTGGATCAGCGATCCCGAGAGCTACCGCATCATCGAACTCGACCACACCGGCAACGTCCAGCGCATCTGGGGCCAATTCGGCACCGACGCCACCGCCCTCAACATGCCCCACGGCCTCGCCGTCAACGGCGATACCCTCTGGGTAGCGGATAGCGAGAATCAGCGCATTCTAGGATATAACGTGGAATAAACAGCTGTTGCATGTTGCATGTGTGCGTAGCGCATGTGCATCGCACACATGTTAACGGATTAGGTGGCATGTGTTGCGGGCAGCGTACTTCGTATGCCGTTTACATTTTACGCTTTACGTCTTACGTATCGCCTACCTCCTCCATGCAACATGCAACATGCAACGCGCAACATGCAACTACACCGAATCTCAGAACACGTTTACTGGTCAATCCCCGATAGCCGCACCGATCGACCGGTGCTCGGTGCAATCGTGGGCGAGCGGGGCACGCTGATGGTGGATGCCGGGAACTCACCGGCACATGCGGAAGAGTTCCTCGCTGCCCTGGAAGAGGCCGGCGTTTCAGCCCCCCGCTACGTCGTGCTGACGCACTGGCATTGGGATCACGTCTTCGGTACCTCCCTCCTCGACGTGCCGACCTTTGCCCATCAAAAAACCAAACGTATCGTGACGGAGATGGCGCAGTTGGATTGGCGGGATGAGGCACTGGACCGGCGCGTAGAGGAGGGAAGGGAAATCGAGTTTTGCCGGGACTACATCAAGGTCGAGCTCACCGACGAGCAGCGCGCTGACCTGGTGATCCGACCGCCAGACATCGCCTTTACCGACAGGCTGGAGATCGAACTCGGGGGCGTCACCTGCCACATCGCGCATGTCGGCGGCGACCACGCCGCCGACTCCAGCATCGTCTACGTGCCCCAGGATAAGATCCTCTTTCTCGGCGATTGCCTCGGCGTTTCGATCTACGACGGGCCGCGCTACTACACCACTCGCAACCTCTTCTCCCTCCTCGATCGGCTCCTCGCCTACGACATAGACTCCTACCTCGCCGGTCACGACCCCGACCCCTGGCCCCGTACTGAGATGGAGAAAGATACAGAAACCTTCAAAACCATTGGGCAAGTGGTAGAAACATTAGCCTTTGACCGTGCAGCAGTCGTAGCCGCGCTAGAGGAGAGATTCGGCACCCCACTAGACGAATTCCAGGGATACTGTGTCGATGCCTTCCTCGCAGGCCAGGACCGCTAGTTGCTTCAAGCACAACCCGCTCTGGCTTCCCCCGTTCGTTGCCTTTTGCCCTTTGCCTTTCACCTTCTGCTTACCCGCTGCCTTTCCCCTCTGGAACTGCTATAATTCCAGTTGTGGCATAATGCCCTTTACCTTTGGATGATGCAGGAACGCCAGAAACGACGATATCATCATGTAAGTCAGTTGTGGCAGGATCTCCGCTTCCTGATGCGCAACTGGCGAGGGCTGCTCGCTTTACGAC
This sequence comes from Chloroflexota bacterium, assembly GCA_030863245.1. Lineage (GTDB taxonomy): Bacteria > Chloroflexota > Anaerolineae > Ardenticatenales > Ardenticatenaceae > JALZCF01. The sequence continues at coordinate 7,562 of JALZCF010000575.1, read as the reverse complement.
AGTGTGACATGATCTCAGCGGCTTTCCGGGAGCGGCTGATGCTCACGGTTACGACCGTGAACCGCTGCCAATACTGTGCCTCCTTCCATGAGCGCCTGGCTGAGCTTGCGGGCCTGCCTGCAGAGGAGCGCCGGCTCCTGTTGACGGGTGTGGTGGAGGAGTGTCCGGATGAGGAGATTCCGGCGCTCCTGTACGCGAGGCAGTGGGCAGAGCGCGACGCGGCACCTGATCCTGAGGGGCGTGCGACCTTGGTGGCGATCTACGGTGCGGAGAGGGCCCGGCTTATCGAGGTCATGTTGCGCCTCATCCGGGTCGGTAATCTCACTGGAAACACGCTCGATTACTTCCTCTTCCGTCTCTTCGGTCGGAGCCCGCTTCGATGGCGGGGCGACCGCGAGAACCACTCGAATACTCTCACATGAACGCTCACTTTGACCTGCTTGCTCCCTTCTATGACCGACTCGTGGCTCCGCCCGATCTAGCGCACTGGCGCGATCTCTTGCAGTTGCCCACGGCGGGTTGGCTCCTAGATGCTGGCGGCGGTACCGGTCGAGTTTCTGCACAGCTCGCGCCACTGGTTGGCGCCGTGATCCTCAGCGATATGTCCCGGCCCATGCTCCACCAGGCCAGCCAGAAGGAGACCCTCTGGCCGGTGCAGGCCAACGTGATCCGTCTCCCCTTCCCAAACAACAGCTTTGAACGGGTGCTGGTGGTCGACGCGCTCCACCATTTTCGTGACGCGTCGCGGGCGATCGATGAGTTGCTGCGGGTGCTCAAGCCAGGCGGCCGCCTGGTGATTGAGGAACCCGATATTGAGCGCTGGGTCGTGAAGGGAGTCGCGCTGGTAGAGCGACTCATGCTCATGCAGAGCCGTTTTTATGCTGCGAGCGACATCCAGCAGATGGTCATCGAGCACGACCAGACCGCATCAATCGTACGGACAGGGGGGTTGTCTGTGTGGGTTGTGGTCGAGAAGGAGTGGCGGTAACCCCTCTCCGACCCCATTCGACTTATTTGGAGAGCGAGCAAGTTGATGCGATTACGAATTCTCTCACAGGATGAGGTGCGAGCCGCCATCGACATGCGCCAGGCGATCGAGGCGATGCGCGAGGCGTTCAGGCAGGTGTCGACGCGGCAGGCGCGGGTGCCCCTACGCCTGCCGCTTGCAACAGATCGCGGCGTGACGCTCTTTATGCCGGCCTATCTTCAAGAGAGTGGCGAGCTAGGGGCCAAGGTAGTGTCGGTGTACGAGAGAAATGCGGAGCGTGCTTTGCCGGTGATCCATGCGTTGGTGCTGGTACTGGACAACGAGACGGGTGTACCACAGGCCATCATGGACGGGACCTACCTGACGGCCTTGCGCACGGGGGCGGCCTCGGGGCTGGCCACGGATTTGTTGGCGCGTGCCGGTGCCTCGGTCGTTGCCGTGTTCGGGGCAGGCGCTCAAGCGCGCACCCAGCTCGAAGCGGTTCGCGCGGTGCGTGCTATCCGGGAGGTGCGCATTGTCTCGCGGAGCCGTGAATCGGCGCAGCGCTTTGCGGCGGAGATCGAAGGCGTCGCCGTCAGGGTGATGGATGACCGTGTGGCGGCGGTGCGTGGGGCAGATATCATTGTTACCGCCACGACGAGTGCAACCCCGGTCTTCGACGGCGACGCGGTCGAGCCAGGCACGCATGTGAACGGGATCGGCTCCTATACCGCAACGATGCAGGAGGTGCCAAGCACGGTGGTGCGACAGGCCAAGATCGTGGTCGATCAGCGAGAAGCCGCCCTCGAGGAGGCGGGGGATCTAATTATCCCGCTGCAGCAGGGGATAATCACCGAGGCTGCCATCTACGCCGAGTTAGGAGAATTGGTGAGTGGAGACAAGGCAGGCCGCGTCTCGGACCAGGAGATCACCTTCTTCAAGTCGGTCGGCAATGCCGCGCAGGATGTGGTGACGGCCCAGCGCGTGCTGCGCGCGGCCGAGAAGAAGGATCTGGGGACCATCGTCCTGTTGTGAGTCGCCCGCTTGAGTAAGTCCCGCGCCTGCTAGATCCGACGTGTGACCCAGCACATCCGATACACCGGAAACCGTAGTACGTGCTTTGTGGGATGCGGAGATACTTGCTGTGGGGAGCGTACCAGAAGCCTACGTAAGGTGCAATCGTGGAGGACGTGAAGGGAGAGGATATTCCATCATGCAAATCACCGGCTTCCGTTGTCATCTCATTGAAACGCCAGCTGGCATCCGCCTCTCGAGTAGCTACGGGGCATCGCCAACCATGCGTGGCCACGTGCAGGTGCAATTGCTCACCGACGAGGGGATAGAAGGCTGGGGCGAGGCTTCGCCGCTCACTTGGTTTACGGGCGAGACGCCCGAGACGATCAAAGAGATCCTGGAGAGCCATTGGCTCTCACTACTGATCGGAGAGGACCCGCACGACATCCCGAAGATTCATCGTAAGTTGAGCCAGGATCTCGCTGCCAACTCTTCCGCGCGCGCGGCTATCGATATGGCACTCCATGATCTGTGCGCTCGCGCGGCCGATCTACCCCTTTACAAATACCTGGGCAGCAACGGGGCACCCACCCTTCCACGTACCTACGCGCTGGGCATTAGCGATACCGCTACCGCCATAGCGGAGGCCAGGCGTTGGGTGAAGAAGGGATATCACACCCTGAAACTCAAGGTCGGCGGCGACCTGGGCACCAATGTCGAGCGGGTCGCTGCAGTACGCGAGGCAGTCGGTCCGCACGTTCGTATCCGCGTGGATGCCAACGCGGGCTATGAGCTGAAGGGCGCACGCCGCCTCATCCGGGCACTCGAGCCATTCGATCTGGAACTGGTGGAACAACCTCTCCCGGCATGGGATTACGAGGGGTGGCGTGCGTTACGACGCGCGGTGGATGTCCCTCTCATGGCGGACGAAAGCCTGAACTCCCCTCAGGATGCGCTGCAGCTGGTCAAAGAACGCCTGGTGGACTACTTCATCATCAAGTTGATCAAGACCGGCGGCATCCACCATGCGCGCCATATTGCCGCCATTGCAGAGACGGCGGACGTCGAATGCATCGTCTCTACGCCGTTCGATACCGAGATTGGGGCCGCTGCAGTAATGCACCTGGCGTTCAGCGTAGGGAGTCGCGAGCACGCCCACGACCTCCCGCCGCTCTCGGTTGAATCAGAGCACACCGTTGGCCGGATTCACCCGCCACGCGGGCCGGGGCTAGCTGTCGCAGGCACGCAGAACGAAGAGGTTTCTTGGGCAGTGGAAGAAGCGGATTGAAGGAGAAGCCATTCTGGATGTGATCCAGACGCGCGCTGTCTCCATTATTCAAGATGCGATTCCCAAATCTCAGATGGTCGAACCCGACCAAGTCCAATAGGGGTAACTACGGGATATGAGAATTGTAGAAATAAACAGGGTAACACAGCGTCGGTCCAATACCCCGATTTAATAAACAATCCTCATATCCCATAGGTGCGCCAATACCTCTGCCAGCGGCTCCTGGCCGATCTAGCCGAGGCTCTGTTGCCGCCGCGTCGCTTACACTCCAATCCGCGTGTGGTCAAGCGCAAGATGTTCAAGTTCCGTCGCAAGCGTCCGCACCCTTATCACTGGCTGCACCCCTCTCATCCGTTTGCTGACTTGTTGGCTCTTACTTGAGAGGGATTGGCAGTAAGAGGTTTTTGACAAGGCTCGAGGATATGTGTTATCTTCATTTCACGAAAAATAAAACAGTGTTTCACTCATCGAAACTGTAGAGGTGAGTTGTGACTGTAGACACCTATACCATTAGTGTGTTGGAAGATGCGATTAACGTACTGGAGCTCTTTATAAAAGAGGATTCTCCTCTCACCCTTACGGAAATCCACAAAGCCTCTGGTCTCAGTAAGAGCAAGGCCTTTCGCATTCTTGTTACGTTGGAGGAGCACTCCCTTGTTCAACGCGATGAGGCGGGGCAATATCTGCTGGGACCCCGTTTTCTGGTGTATGGTCAACGAGTCCAGAAGCAGATGAGCTTGCTTACCGCCAGCCGTCCGGTCATGGATTGGTTGGTGCAGGAAACAACCGAGTCCATCTTCCTAGGCATTATCGACGGCACGGAAGCCTTGTGCATCGACGTTCGTCAGTCTCCCCATTCGATTCGACTCTATGCTGAAGTCGGCCGTCGTGCTCCTCTTTATGTAGGTGGCGTCCCCAAAGTTCTTCTAGCGTTCCTACCATCCGAGGAGCGCGATGACCTGCTCGACGAGATCGAGCTTGTGCCTATCACATCCAAAACGATCGTTGACCGGGACACGATCGAGGAGATCCTGCAGCAGATTCGAGAGCAGGGATACGTGGTAACCGCGGACGATCTGGACGAGGGCGCCCACTCGATTGCCGCTCCTATTTTTGACCAGCATGGTAATGTCATCGCGGCTATATCGATGGCCGGTCCATCCAAGCGTATCCTGGAGGGAGGAATAGCGCGATATGTAAATCTGGTCCGCGAAGGGGCAGCTCGTGTCTCGCACTCTCTAGGCTATCCCCTCCATCACCCCACCTTGCAGGAGCTAGCATCTTAAAGTCTACAACTTACGTAAACGTCACAATCTATTTCGTCTAGTACAAACCAGGAGGATTACATGGAGTCATTGTACCAGCCGGTGAAGCCAGAAGTAGAGGAGGAGCTTCTCAGAGAGCTCTCTTCGGATGAGCCCTGGGCCTTGATTGAACGCTTCAGTACCTTAGTGCGGGAATCGAGCAGTGAGGATGAGCGCGAGGCAGCGCGCTACATTGCCGCCCGACTCGCTGATCTAGGGGCTCCCCATCAAGTCTACGAGCCGGAACTCTTCTTGAGTGTTCCTATCTCCGCTTCATTGCAGGTCGATGGCAAGCCGATCCGTGCCAAGACGCCCTCTTTCTCCGCGTCCACCGCTTCCGAAGGGGTAACGGGCGAGGTCGTATATATCCCTAGCCAGGGACCTGAGGGAGTAAGCCGCCTCTTCCACTTCGATTCGGAAGGGGCAGTCGATGTACGAGGCAAGATTGTATTGAGTGAGGGCTACGGCTTCCCAGGCGCAGTACGCTTCTTCGAGCAGCAGGGTGCTATCGCGCAGATCTATGTCAACCCCGGTGAGAACATCCATTGGGGAATCTGCACCACCATCTGGGGCGCGCCGGATCTAGATTCAGCTGCACGGCAACCGCGAACACCGGTGGTGGCCATCAATCGTCCAGATGGGGAAGCCCTTATCGAGCAGGTAGAGCGTGGTTCGGTCACGGCGACCGTGCATACTGAGCTCAAAGAAGGATGGTTCCCCTGCCCACTGGTCGTAGCCGAGATCGAGGGGCAGGAAGAGCCGGAGCGCTTCCTCCTGGTTCACGGCCATTATGATTCTTGGGATGTCGGGATTGGGGATAACGCGGTGGGTGATGCAACACTGCTTGAGCTGGCCCGTATCCTTCACAAGAATCGAGATGAGCTGAGCCGGAGTGTGAGGATCGCCTGGTGGCCGGGGCACTCCACCGGCCGTTATGCCGGTTCTACTTGGTTTGCTGATGCCTTCGCGCTTGAGCTGGATGCCAACTGCATTGCCCAGGTCAACATCGATTCCCCCGGTTGCCGCTGGGCCACCGAGTACTACGATATCTCGTGGATGAAGGAGGCGGAAGATTTCTGTGTGCAGGCGATCCGCGACGCAACGGGCAAGGAGGCGGAAGGCGACCGCCCCCACCAGGCTGGCGACTACTCCTTCAACAATATCGGTATCTCTAGCTTCTTCATGCTTCTCTCCACCATGCCGAAAGAGCTCCTTGAAGAGAAGGGCTACTACCCGGTGGGTGGCTGTGGTGGCAATATCGCTTGGCACACCGAGGACGATACCCTGGAGATCGCCGATCGTGACAACCTGATGCGCGATCTGCAGGTATACGTGGCCTCGCTTCAGCGCGTGCTCAATAATCCGGTGCATCCCTTTGATTTCCGCAATCTAGCAGGAGAGTTCGAAGGGACTCTCAATCGATATGCCGAAAGCGCAGGTGATGCGGTAGACTTTGCCCCCGCCTTCGCGGCGCTCGAACGACTGCAGGCAGAGCTGGATCGCCTCTACGAGGTGGTGCCTACGCTAAACGGGCACTCGGTCACCGATCCGTCTGTCAGAGCCGTCAATGATACGATCCTGGAGCTCGGCCGGCTTCTGATTCCGATCAACTACACGCGCAACGGGCGCTTCCGCACGGAGCCGGCAGTCCCCATTCCGCCGCTCCCAGATGTTGCTCCAGCATTGGAGCTCCCCGGGACAGAAGGGCACGCGCGATACGTGCTGCAAACTCACATCAGACGGGGAGTGAATCGGGTTGCCTGGACCTTTGATCGCGCGGCGGACATCGTTCGTAGAACAGTTCAATCGTTACCACAGGAAGTTCGTTAAAGGAGGAAGTCATGAGAATTCTATACGTCGTGCCGGGTCCAATGGGACGAACGCCTGAAGGAAGAGCCGAAGTCGCGCGGCGCGGCGACCTGCTGCAGAAATACGCGGCGCCGGGTACGGAGACCGGCATTGAAGATGTTCCCGAGGGCCCTGCTTCTGTAGAGAGTATGTTTGAGGAGTATCTCTCTATTCCTGCCACCGCGCGGCGTATGGTTGAGCTGGAGAACGAAGGGTGGGATGCGCTGATCCTTGGTTGTTTCGGTGACCCGGGTCTGGATGCCTACCGCGAGCTGCTCTCCATCCCGGTCGTCGGCCCAGGTGAGGCAAGTGCTCTCTTGGCCGCCTCCCTCGGCCATCGTTTCTCCATCATCACCATCACTGGCAGTGTGATCGCGCCCACCGAGCGACAGATCCGGAATGTGGGGGTCGGTGAAAAGCTGGCCAGCGTTCGTGCGGTCGAGATCCCAGTTCTTCAACTCCACAGCGACCGAGCACGAACGATAGAGGCCGTGATCGAGGAAGGCCGACGAGCCATTGAAGAGGACCGGGCAGACTCGTTGATTCTAGGGTGCATGACTATGGGCTTCCTCGAGGTCGCTGAGGAGGTAGCTCCCGAGCTGGAGGTTCCGGTGATCAATCCTGCTCGTGCCTCGCTTAAGTTCGCGGAAGCACTGGTCGGCGCTGGCTTGAGCCACTCACGGTGCGCATACATGCCACCACCCAAGCTGGCCTCAGGCGAGGTAGGATCCGCACTCGATCTGCTTTACGCCAAGGTGTAGAGCACCCAATGGAACTTCTCCTGACCGGTTGCACGCTTATCGATGGAACCGGGCGCGATCCGGTTCCAGATGCAGCCGTGCATATACGCGATGATCGGATAGGGTGGGTAGGTCCCCTGAGGGACCTGCCCGCGGCTGCCCACCAAGCCCCGATCAGGGAGGCAAGTGGTTGCGCGGTCATTCCGGGCCTGATCGACGCGCACGTTCACGTAAGTTGGAACGGTCGGGAGACGATCCAGGATCTGCTCCTGCGGAATCGCGATGACCTGCTCCTCAAGGCGGTAGCAACGGTTGGCAACATTCTGGGCACTGGTACGACGGCGCTAAGGGATATTGGAGGACACGGTTACCTGGAGATGTCCCTGCGGAAGGCCATCGAG
>JALZCF010000547.1 GCA_030863245.1 Chloroflexota bacterium | reverse complement strand
CGACGTAGAAGAGCTAGCGGACGCGCTGGGGATTGAACGCTTTGCGGTCGTAGGTACATCCGGTGGCGGGCCATACGCCGCAGCGTGCGCCTACAAGATACCAGAGCAACTTACGACCGTCGCCCTTATCGGTAGCGTCGCCCCCTTGGACGCACCGGAGGTTCGGGCCATGTTGCAGGGACGCTACCACCGCTACTTGCCCATCGCTCGCCGTGCCTCCTGGCTCCTACGGCTGCCTCTCGCACTCCGTGCCTGGCGTGTACGCCGTGACCCCGAGCGTTTCCTTCCGGAGTGGGTCGCCCCCATGCCCGAGCCCGACCGGCGCACTCTCCTGAGCGCCGAAGGGATCGGGTTGCTGCTGCTCGAGGATTTCGTCGAGGCTTTCCGCAGAGACGCCCGTGGCGTCGCTTACGAGGCGAGCCTCTACACCAACCCGTGGGGCTTTCCCTTGGAGGCGATTACCAAAGAGGTCTACCTGTGGCATGGGATGGCAGACGCACACATGCCGGTTGCAATGGGACAATACCTCGCGAGAACCCTCCCCAACTGCCATGCCACCTTCTACCCCGGCGAGGGGCACTTCTCCGTCATCTTCAACCACATGGACAAGCTCGTCGACCTTCTCAACTGTGACGGTGTGGGGATGTGACGATGTGGAGGTGTGGAACGGCAATGAGCAGTGCTGTTGTTGCGTTGCATGTTACATGTTGCATGTATGGTGTGTGCATATTTGGCACAGGTCGGGGCATGACGCTCCCCGCTCCCCGAGCCGTTCCGCTCCCCGCTCCCCGCTCTCCGCTCCACGAACTCAAGGGCATCCACGTCACACACGGGGCGGTAGCCTATCTCCTGGTAGATGTGGTTGGAGGTGGGGTTGGCTAGGTCGGTGAAGAGGAAGCAGTAACGGCGGCCCTGGTCGAGGAGGCGCTGGCTGAGGGTGGCAACGCAGGCGGTGGCGTAGCCTTTTCGCCGCTGCTCCGGAGGGGTGTAGACGAAGCTGACGCGGATGCCGTTGGGGGTAGGCCCGTGCGCCACGGCCATCGAGACGGGCTCGCCATCCTCCCAGATGTAAGCCGTGCGATAGCGTAGGTAGCCATCCACCGTGCGCTCTGCGTCGTACCCTTCAGCACTGCCGAATGCATCCTCGGTGAAGGCAGCGGCCCAGCGGACGAGCAGGTCGCGATCGGCCGCTGTGGCGGGTCGAAGATAGCCTGGTGCCATTGGAACCGGCTCGACTGCCTCAAGCTGGTAGATACGCTGCGAGATGTCCAGATGATAGGACGTTCCTGTCAACTGCTGCCACCTCTCGGCAAACGCCCGCGCCTCGTCGGTTGGACCAAGCACGCCGGGGAGATGGACGCCCTGCTCGTGGAGCGTCTGCGCGATCAGCGACAGCGCCTCAAAATCCGTGACCTTCGACAACAAGAGCTTGTGCGGCGGCGTCATGAGCGCCACCCCGATACCCTCGCCCGCCTCGTCTTCCACCGTGAGAAGGTGAGGAGCAACGTCATATCGCTCCGGTTGGTGGATAAGGCTGTGCAAGATCCCGAAGAACAAATTGTGATGCGCCTCATGTTGCAGCAGGTAGGGCTCCACACGGTCACGAAATCGCGCTGGATCCTCAAAGTGATGTATTTTCATAGAAAGTGGCTCCTGGAGCGTCCGTTCTCTTTGGTAGTATGGTAGATAGCAGGTAGGGAAGGGTGTTACCATTATCCGTTGTTACACCCCTACACCCTCACACCATCACACCCCTACACGCCGTCCCGCTCTCCGCTCCACGAACCCCGCCTCACACAATCTCCTCGGCAAGAGAGCTCCACCGGGCCATCAGCGCTTCGAGTTCTGTTTGGGCACTAGTGTAGAGTTGGCTGAGGCGCTGGATCTCTTCGACGTGCTGCGCCTCGTTTGCGACCTGCAGGGCGTCCTCCCATCGTGCTAGGGATTCCTCTAGGTTGACGATCTGGTTTTCTAGGGAGACTAGCTGCTCTTCGCGGCGACGGCGCTCGCCCTTGCTGAGGCCGGTGCTCCCGTTCTCGGAAGGTAGCTGCTCGCGTTGCTGTGTCTCGGCGGCTGCTTTGGCTTCCTGCTTCTCGCGCTGTCGCATGTCTAGAAGTTCCTGGTACGAGCCCGGGAAGACGTGGAGGTGGCTGTCGCGCAGCTCCCAGATCTGGGTTGCGAGGTGGTCAACGAGGTAGCGGTCGTGGGAGACGAGAAGGATGGTGCCTCTGAAATGCTCGAGTACCTCCTGGAGTACTTCCTGTGCCGGAATGTCGAGGTGGTTCGTCGGCTCGTCGAGCAGCAGGAAGTTGGCGCCTCGGAGCGCAAGGATCGCGAGGGCCAATCGTCCTCGCTCGCCACCGCTTAGGGCGCTGACCTGCTTCCACACGTCGTCCTCTCGAAATAGGTACTGTGCGAGGTAGGTGCGTGCCTCGGTCTCGCTGAGCGTTGGACGGTATTGGAGCAGTTCTTGCATGACGGTGTTGTCGAGGTTCAACCGGTCATGCGCCTGAGCGAAGTAGCCGATCTTGAGACTCGCTCCCAGACGTATCTCTCCGGCCAGCGGCTCGTGTTCCCCCAGCACCGTTCGCAAGAAGGTACTCTTCCCGCTGCCGTTCGGACCGATCAGGGCGGCACACTCCCCACGATGCAGCAGGATATCGTCGGCCTCGAAGAGCTGGTTGCGAGGATAGCCAATCCGCAGATCCTCCGTTTGCAACACAATATCACCGCTGCGCTGCCTTGTCTCAAGCCGGATGTTCAGCTGGGGCGGTCGCGTGATCGGAGGGGGAAGACTCTTGATGCGTTGGGAGATCTCCGAGACCGACATAGGGCGCACCCGAGATTCCAATTCGGCACTGATTTGGGACCAACTTTTCCCCTGCGTGCCCCCGAATCCAAGTGACTCGATCGCAACGACATCGCGGGTGAGGCGCTTCAGCTTCCCCTTGGCGATATCCGTGTTCTGGCTCGCGATATGGCGGCGGATGAAGTCCAACTCCTTCTCCAGCCGCGCCATCTCCGCCTCGTACAACTCCTGCTGCCGCTCCCAGCGCTCCTGCCGCTGCTGCACGTAGGCGCTGTAGTTGCCTCGATACACCTCGATATGCGTGCGCCCCATCTCCCAGACTCGATTAACTACGTTGTCCAGGAAGTAGCGATCGTGGCTCACGACGAGCAGGGCGCACTCCCATTGGCGCAGGGTTGTTTCCAACCACTCCACGGCGGCTACATCTAGATGGTTCGTGGGCTCGTCCAGAACGAGCAGGTCGGGTTTTTCCAACAGCAGGCGTGCAAGCAAGGCGCGTGTCATCTGACCACCACTCAGATGCGTCAGAGGCGTCTGCCAGGCATCGCGGTCGAAGCCCAACCCATCCAGAACCTGCTGGATGCGAAGCTCATACTCGTAGCCACCCGCCCGCTCGAAGCGCTCCTGCGCCTTCCCGTACTCCTCGAACAACGCTTCTGACCAGTCAGGATTCGCCATCGCCTCTTCCATCTCGCGCAGCCGCGCCTCCTGCGCCCGTAGCTCGGTGAAGACGGTCAGCATCTCCTGGTAGACAGAGTGGCCGCGCCCCTCGAATGCCTGCACCGCCTCCTGACGCAGGTAACCGAGCCGGGTTCCCCTAGAGAGATGAACCGTGCCGCTAGTCGGCTGCTCCATGCCCGCCAGGATGCGCAGGAGGGTTGTCTTCCCAATCCCATTCGGGCCAACCAGCCCGATCTTGCCATCGTTGGGGATGCTGCCATCGAGGCCCGTGAAGACGTCAAGGGCGCCGAAGGATTGACTGATATTCGAAAAGGATAAAATCGACATGTACTTCCTCGAGAATGATGTTTGCCATAGATTCTAGCATTTTACTGGGGAGAGGGCATGAAGCGACAAGCGAGGCTTCAGCACTGATACGGTTCTGGGATGGATTTTCTAAATACTCTTGACAAACTAAAAATATTAGTATATAAGTTAATCACATTAGTTTACATGGAGGAAATTCCCGATGAAAGTTACACAGCACGGAAGCAATCTCTGGAAGTTGACCCGTCTCTTTGTCTTCAACTGTTACCTCGTCAGGGAGGATGACGGCCTGACCCTAGTCGATACAGGTATGGTGGGAAGTGGAAAGGATATTCTGAAGGCGGCCGATGATATTGGGTTGCCCATCACCCGGGTCGCGCTGACGCACGCGCATGGCGATCATGTTGGCTCGTTGGATGAGGTGTGCAAGCAGCTTCCTGGGGTGGAGGTGGCGTTCACACAGCGCACGGCGGATTTCCTGCAAGGCAACCTGGAACTCCGGCCCGACGAGCCGCTGGCGGAGCTGCGTGGCGGGTTTGTCGACCGCGCGACCCGGGCCACGCGCCTGATCGCTTCGGGGGAAAATGTTGGTTCGTTACGTGTGGTGCCGGCGCCGGGGCATACGCCGGACCAGGTGGTCTTCCTGGATGAGCGGGATGGAACTTTGATCGCCGGCGATGCTTTCCAGACGCAAGGCGGGATTGCGGTTGCCGGCGTGCGCCGCTGGCTATTTCCTTTGCCGGCCATGGCGACCTGGCACCTGCCCACGGCCTTGGAAAGCGCGGTGGCCTTGCGCCAGTTGAACCCGGCGCGCCTAGCGGTTGGCCACGGGGGGGTGCTGGAGGAGCCACTCGCTCAGATGGACGAGGCGATTCGTGCGGCGGAGGCGAAGGTTAGTGGCTAAGCGCAGACGGTTAAACCGGGAGTTGGTGGTCCAGAAGGCGGTGGAGATAGCCGATGCGGCTGGGCGGCCCGATGCAGTGACGCTCACCGCGCTGGCCGCCGCCCTCGACGTGCGGGTGCCCTCCCTCTATAACCATATCGCCAACCTTGACGACCTGTATCATGCGATGGCCGTCTATGGGGCGCGGCAGCTCATCGAGTGCCTACGAGGCGCGGCGGCAGGTCAGGTGGGGCGGGAGGCGCTGCTGGCTATGGCTGACGCCTACCGCCGCTTTGCGCACGAGCATCCCGGCCTCTACCCGCTCACCATCCGTGCCCCCGAGCCGGACGACGAAGTCCTCGGTGCTCTCGCCCGAGAGCTGTTACAGCTGCTACTGTTGGTGCTCGCCTCCTTCGGCCTGCAAGGGGACGATGCCCTCCACGCCGTGCGCGGCTTCCGCGCCCTGCTCCACGGCTTCACCGCTCTGGAGGCGGCCGAGGGGTTTAAGATGGCTCTCGATCGGGATGACAGCTTCCACCGTCTGGTCACCACCTATCTCGACGGCCTGACCGCCACTCGTTCTCTTGGAGGCAACAACCGATGAATGACCATCCTATCAATCTGGCGCTCCGCTTCTTGCTGGAACTGGCGGCCCTCGGGGCGTTGGGCTACTGGGGCTGGACGACGCATGAGGGCATCTGGCGGCTGGTGTGGGCAGTGGGTCTGCCCCTCGTTGCTGCCATCCTGTGGGGCACCTTCCGTGTGCCGGGTGATCCGGGGCACGCACCAGTCCCCGTGCCTGGTCCCGTTCGCCTGCTGTTGGAGCTGGCCTTCTTTGGCAGCGCGGTGTGGCTTCTGACGGTCGCTGACCGGTCGTTGGTCGCCCTGATCCTGGGTGTGCTGGTCACACTCCACTACCTGGTATCCTACGATCGGATCATTTGGTTGCTTACCAAAATGTGACCTTTGTTTTGGAGACGCCGTTTCGTCGATGAGGAGAGCACGGATTACAGGATTAACGAATTGGGGTCAGTTTGTAGGCAGTCGCGCTTACGGGACAGAAGGATGTCACGTTTGAAGATTTCAAAGTAAGATTCCAACCTGACCCCCTCTGGAATCTTGGAATCTTGGAATCTTGAAATCTTGGAATCTTGGAATGAGGGAGATAGCAGGTTCTTCCGTTCTTTGCACCTTCTCGACCCCCCAGCTCAACAAAACGGCGTATATGTAAAAAATGCACAATTCATCGCGCTCCTTAGCCTATCCGCTCACGCCGTTTCCTGAGACCTTTCCAAGACGCAAGGTGCTAGACTACGTCCTCCTACCCACAACCGCGCTCCTATACAGGATGAGCATGGCACTGCCCGATCCTACCACGCACATCCGCATTTGCCCACATTCGGCTCCTCAAGGGCATAGGCGATAGTCTCCTCCAGGGTCATCGTCTGCCCTTCGCCCCACAGCATTTCACACGCGTTATTGCAAATTGGTCATCTTCCCACTGCCCGCATGCGGGTCATAGGAAGTGAGGTGATGGACTATGTTCCAGTTTGAGCCAAATTTGAGCCAGATTTGAGTTCCATTTCACGCTGGCTTCAGGTTTTCTTCAGGGATCTGTCGTACGGTTATAGGGCAGAGTGCGGTGGCCGGTGGGTAGACGCCCTGCGAGAGCAACTTTTTTCTCCAATCAGGGAGTAGGCAAGGAATGACGCATGGAACAAGATGAGCTAGGCTGTATCGAGCAAGGCTGTCGCGACGCGGTCGATTGCCTTCTGGCACGCCATGATTGGCACCTGCTGGAGCGCGAGGAGTTCGTCTGCCGCAGCCTCGAACACTTACAGGGTGGGATTGCGAGCGATCCCTATCGTGCAGCCACGTACACGTACAGTCAGGCGATGCACCGGGCCTGCTCGGGCATCGAGGGGGAGCAGCGACAGGAGCAGGCCTACAGCGAATTATTCCGCTACCTGTATGACAGCGCCAGTCGGCGCTATGGCGACCTGGGTGCCGAAGTCACCCAGCAGGCCCTCGCGCGCATCTTCATGACCTTCGACCGGTGCCGAGCACCGGGCACCTTCTTCGCCTGGGCCTTCCAGCAGTTGCGTGATGCGGCGCGTGCGCAACGCAGCCAAGTGATCCCAGAGGCGCAGTCGCTGGAGGCGCAACCCGGGGCGGATGATGAGATGATGCTCGGCGAACGCCTATCGGACCCCAGCCAGCGCGACCCTTTAGAGCAGGTGCTGGTGGCGGAGCAACGCTCACGCCTCGATCACATGGTCGCCGAGTTTCTCCGTACCCACCCCCGTGCCGCCCAGCAGCTCGCGGCCTTGCTACTCAAGCACCACGAGGGCCTGGATGACCACACCATCAGCCAGCGCCTGGGCAAACCGGTGGAGAGCATCTATGTCCTGCGCTCGCGCGCGATGCGCAAGCTCCAGCAAGAGCCATCCTGGCAGGCACTCGCTGCCGAACTGGGAGCCTTACCCAAGCCGATAACCACACCTACTATCCCAATCAATCAAGAAACGCGGAACATGTGGCGCTATGATGAGGCGGAACTGGAGGGACTCGTCGAACAATCCCTGTAACCCTATCTTACCCTTCATCCACGAGTAATTGCTTGGCTGCCTCCAACTGCGCCTCGACTGCGTCGCGCGCGGTGCCACCAAGGCTTGTCTTCGCATCCACGGCGTGCTCGAAATCGAAGAGATCGTAGAGATCCTCATCGAAGGCATCGTGGATGGCGCGATACTCCTCCAGGGAGAGCGCACCCAGCAACACACCCCGCTTCTCCGCAGCCGCCACTGCTTGCCCGACAAGATGGTGCGCCTGCCGGAAGGGCACGCCGTGCCTCACAAGATAGTCAGCTAGATCCGTCGCAAGCATGGCATCGTCCAGCGCCGCGCGCATGCGTTTCCCTTGCGGCTCCAAGGTCGCGATCAGCTCGGTGAGAACGGGAAGTAGTGCATGGAGGGTGTCTACGCTGTCGAAGAGCGGCTCCTTGTCCTCCTGCAGATCCTTGTTGTAGGTACTCGGCAGTCCCTTCACCGTCGTCAGTAGACTGACAAGGTTGCCGATGAGCCGGCCGCTCTTGCCACGCGCCAGCTCCAGCGCGTCCGGGTTGGCTTTCTGAGGCATCAAGGAGGAGCCGGTCGTGAAGCGAGGATCCAGTTGCACGAAACGAAATTCCGCACTGGCGTAGAGGATCAAGTCCTCGGCCAGGCGGCTGAGATGCGTGCCCAGGATGGCTGCCGCGGCGAGGATCTCCAGAATGAAATCTCGCGCGCTCACCGCATCGAGCGAGTTCGCCATGACGTTGTTGAAGCCCAGGGCCGCCGCGATGTTCTCTCGGTCGATGCCCAGGCTGTTCCCGGCCAGTGCTCCCGCCCCCAGCGGCGACGCGTTCGCCCGGTGACTCGCGTCCGCAAAACGCTCTCGATCCCGCTCCAGCATCCACACCCACTGTAGTAGCCAGTGACTCCAACGGATCGGCTGCGCCTGCTGCAGGTGGGTGTAACCAGGCATCAATAGATCCATGCCCCGTTCCGCCTGCTCCACGAGCGCCGCCTGCATCCCGCGAATCTCCCCCTCGAGCTGCTCCCACTCGCCACGTAGGTAGAGACGAATGTCGGTCGCGACCTGATCATTCCGACTCCGCCCAGTGTGCAGCTTTCCTGCCACCTCACCGATGAGCTCCGTAAGCCGCCGCTCGTTCGCCGAGTGGATATCCTCATCGCTTGGATGAATCTCGAAGGCGCCTGCTTCCCATTCCCCCATGATCTGGCGCAGGCCCTCGACGATCGCGCCGACCTCCTCCCCACTCAGCAGACCCGCGCTGCGCAGCTCCCGTGCCCATGCAATCGACCCCTCAAGATCTGCCTTCCAGAGACGCTGGTCAAAATCAATTGAGCGGTTCAACTCGTGCATGGCCTGATCCGGCTCGCCCTTATACCGTCCGCCCCACAGCTTCATCACGCGCCGCCTTTCTTTCTACGATTCGCGTACCCATGTCCGGGAAGGAGATATGGTAATATCAGGCTAATGCCCTGGCAAGGACGCCGAGCGTCTCATCGATGAAAGGCGTTGTCAAACGCCGTAAGCCGGCAGGTTGCGTGGCGCCCCGAGAAGGTTATAATCGCCAGAGTCAATTCCCCTAAAGGAGGAGAGAGATGCGTTCGCGATTCATCGTCCTGTTGTTTTCACTGTTGCTTGCCCTCTCTTTGGCGGCGTGCGCTGGAACGGCAACGCCCGCTCCGGCAACCGAGCCCGCCGTGGCGGAGGGCGAGGAGCCAGCGGCTGAAGGTGAGGTGGTCGAGACAGAGGTGGAGGAGGCGGAAGAGGCCGTCGAGATAGAGGGGGAGGAAGCGGAAGAGGCAGCCGAGACGGCCGAAACCATGCAGATCAAGGTAGGCATCATGGGCCCGTTTACCGGTGCTGCCGCGTCCGTGGGCCAGGAGCAGTTGAACTTTGCCAGGCTTGCGGTGGAAGATTTTAATGAAGCCACCGGTCTGGATATCGAGTTGGTCGAGGGGGATACGGAGCTCGACGCTGCCCGGGCCGTCGATGTCGCGCAGCGTTTCGTCTCCGATCCCGAGCTCTATGCCATCATCGGTCCGGCAGGCAGTCAGGAAGTGGTCGCCGTGGAGCCCATTGTCGGCCCTGAGAACCTGGTGATGGTTTCACCCTCCGCCACCGCCCCGAACCTGACCGAATCGGGTTTTGAGACCTTCTTCCGGGTGGTGCCACGCGATGATGTACAGGGCCCGACTGATGCCACCTTCATGGTAGAGCAGCTTGGCGCCGACACGGTCTGGATCATCGACGATCAGTCAGCCTACTCGACTGGTCTGGCCGACGAGGTGGAGCGGGTGCTCGGTGAGCTTGGGGT
>JALZCF010000536.1 GCA_030863245.1 Chloroflexota bacterium | reverse complement strand
AGCTGCGACCTCACCCCGAAGAGACGGTGCTCATGCCACACAAAGGGATCGATGTATGGCAAACCGATCTGCCCGAGCATCTTCAACGTCTGGGCACCACCCATCTGGTGATCGCTGGCATGACCGCCAACCTCTGCTGTGAATCAACTGGACGCCATGCCATGGAAGAGGGCTATGACGTAACGTTCCTCTCGAATGCAATCGGCGCGGACAACATCGCTGCCTACGAGGCTGCCATCCATTTGAGCTATCCTCTCATCGCCAACGCCGTTCTGGAGGTGGAAGAGTTTCTAGAAGCCATTGGCGCCTCCACTGATGCTCACATTCAGGTGCAACCGGGCGATACCGTCTTCGGCTCCGACCACGGAGAGATAGGAACCGTTGACGAGGTGGTTCAAAAGTCCGAGCAGACGCCTGGCTACCTGCTAATCGCGCAGGGGCTGATTTTCAAGCACAACACCTTCATCCCGCTTGATGCGGTGGTCAAGCGGGCGGGCACGAAAGTCTTCGTCAACGTGCCGAGAATCATCCTGCAAAACATGCCGTGGGACGAGCCGCCCTCATACGCTGAGCAGCAGGCCAAGCAGGGGCCACGGGCGGCAAACGTCCAGGAGTTGTACGGCTCCCGCTCACCATCAATCCACGAGCAGTCAACCCAGAGCGAGCACGGCGCAGATATGCCAGGCTAGGTTCATGCACATGAGACCGAGCACGCTGCCCGCTACACGGTGGATCCGGCCGACGTAGAAACGTTGATCGAGAATTGGCCCGACGCGCCGAAGATGGGCGCTCGGCAGATGATGGAGCAGTACGGGCTGCCGAACGAGGCAACGCCTAGTGGTTCTGGCGTACGGCCTTCGCTGCGGCGAGCGCAGTCAAGCCGACGACGGCGGCGGTGACAAGCTGGCCACTCCTATGTGATAGCGTTCCCGCGGGCGTCGCGCATGATCCGAGCAGGTCGCGTCTTCTTTGCCTGGCCGCTGTCTGATCTCTTACTGATATGTTATTCCCCCTTCCGCCGGGGTACGGATGATACTATCTTACACCCATCCGTGCCGCCATCCCGGTGCCGGGATTGTGGTCGCTACTATATCTGCCATATGTGAATGGAGTTTGGATCTATCGAATTCATTGAGAATATGACATTCAGGAGTCGCCTTTCCTTTTGGAGCGTGCCGCATCGCTTGGAACGGCTTCCAACTCCTTGTCCAGAAGGTGAGCAGGAACTCTATGCAAACTCGATAGATCCATTATCGATCCTCTTGCGTCAAATACAGACAACGCGAGACCATCCTCTAGAGGAATTGCCATGCTTGCTCAACCTTCGTACGCCTACCGGTTGCCGCACTGCCTTAGAGTCAGCCTACCACGTACGCTCACATGCGTCGGAGACTGTAGGCGAGGATACCGGCGCCGAGAATGGTGGCGACGTTGACGAGCAAGGTAGCAATCCGGGTCAGGGTGGTGGACGAGTCAGGGAAGGCCAGCACCAGCGAGACGTCGAACTAGTTGGGGTAGAGGGCAAACTGGACGGAGGCGGCGAAAGCGATCAGCTGGCGGCGTCCTATGTCATCTGCCGTGTTCAGCCGCATCGCAGCAGTGAAAGAGATATATGATCGACTCGGGCAGCGGGTACCGCTGGTAGATGCATTCAGCTTTGTTGCTGCTTGATAACAAATCAGCAGGGCGCATATATTGCTATACCTTCCTGAACAAACAAGACACCGAGAGGACTGCTGCTGATGGTACCTGAAGCTACACAACGATTTCCCGCTCTAGACGAAAAGTTGCCGGTAGAGGAGTACAACCTCGAGCACTTCCGCACGATCCACCTGCTGCGCGATGCTCGGCGCACTCTCACGGACCGGGGTGTTCAGCCTGGTGCCGTGGCGCCGGACTTCGAGTTGCCGCGGGTGGGCGGGGGCTCGCTGCGCCTGAGTGACCTCCGCGGCAAACCCACGCTCCTGCATTTCGGTTCCTATTCCTGACCGATCACCAACGGCTCGGTCGAGCCGCTCAAAAAATTGAATGAACTATGGGGGGATCAGGTCCACTTTGTGGACGTCCTCATCCGGCAGGCCCATCCCGGTCCCGGTGTGCGGCCCTACAACACTTTCGACGAGAAGATGCAGGACGGGTACCGGTATCAGGAGGAGGAAGGCATCCCCTGGCCGGTACTGGTGGATGATGTGCCAGGTACTGTCCACCAGGTCTATGGTGGGATGGCCGACCCGACCTACCTGGTTGACGCTGAGGGACAGGTCGCTTTCTACAACATGTGGACCTATGCCCCCACTCTCCATGAGGCTATCGAGGCCCTCCTCGGACAGGAGGGACGGGGCGTGGTCCGGGGCGGCATCGATCATATCCCCTATCTGCTACCCGCCATGACGGACGGCTGGCGCGGGCTCCGGCGAGGCCTGCCGCAGAGCTTCATTGACATTGAGACCGCCGCGCCTCTAATGGGTAGCAGCATCTGGCTTGGCTATCAGATGCGCGCGCTCCTTGCGCCCCTTACCCTACGCGCGCGGCCACTCCCGACACCTGTTAAGGCCGGACTCGCCCTCGGCGCCGTGTACCTACTAACAAGATGGGTGCGGAACTCTTCCGGCAGGGAGGCGCAACGACGCGACGATGCCCGATGGATCGAGGAAGTCCAGATGGTTATGGAAGAGGTAGTTGAGTGACCACTTCGCTCAGACAACCATGAAACGATACGCGATTCTCGTAGGATTGCTACTGGCTTCTTTCCTACTCCTCTTCCTGTTGATTGAAGCGTTGGAAATCCCGCTCCTGACCGATCCGGTATTGTGGATGGAGCGGGCGGGCGTACTCGCGGCATTGATCGGCACTGCTTTGTTGGTGGTGGATGTGGCGTTGCCAGTCCCCTCCAGCCTGGTGATGATCGCGCATGGCGCTTTCTTTGGCGTGATGGGCGGAACCTTTCTCTCGATGATAGGGAGTGTGGGTGCCGTGCTAGTAGGATTCGCCATCGGCCGGCGGGGGGGAGGCTTACTGGCGCGATTGGTACCGCCTGAGGAGCGAGCACGTGCCGATCGGCTTCTCGAGCGCTGGGGCGCGCTCGCTATCCTCATTACGCGCCCAGTCCCGCTCCTGGCAGAAACTGTTACGATTATGGCCGGGGCCTCACCCCTCGGTTGGATACGTGCGATATTAGCTGCCCTGGCAGGATCGTTTCCTGCTGCCCTACTCTACGCAATCACCGGAGCTACCACAGTCAGCTTCGCGAATGGCGTGCTGATGTTCGGTGCGCTCCTGTTGATGGCGGCTGTTTTTTGGGGGGCGGGACGATGCGCCGAGTCTCGCATCGTGCGCTCTATTGGCGAAGTGTCGTGAGGGGCGGCCAAAGATGTTCGCTTTTTGTGTAGAGAGAGGTTAGATGGATCGAGATTACACTAGCGAGGTCTATCTCGAATTGGTCAGCGACGGCTTCTCCTTTCCAACCAGCCTGACCTTTGATAGAGAGGGCACCGCCTATGTCGCAGAGGCCGGGCTGCCCTTCGCTGGGGCGCCATCAGGCGGACGCGTCTGGCAGCTGGGACGGGAGGGGGAGCGCACCCTACTACTAGAGGGGTTGCGCCCGCCGGTCAATGGCCTGACCTACCATGACGGGGCGCTCTACATCTCCGAGGGAGGGCATCCGGGGCGCATTAGCCGGCTTGAGGCGAGCGGCGAGCACCGGGTGATCCTGAACAACCTTCCAGGGCCGGGCAATTACCACACCAACATGGTAGCCTTCGGACCGGATGGCAAACTGTATTTCAGTCAGGGCGCTATGACCAATACCGGGATTGTGGGGCTAGACGCCTATGAGCTGGGATGGTTGCGCCGCCTCCCGCATGCCCACGATCTGCCCGGGTATGATATCGTGCTCAGCGGAATCAATGTTGAAACGCCCAACCCCCTGAAGCAGGAGGAGGGGGCGCGGACGCGCACTGGCGCCTTTGTGCCCTTTGGCACCGCGACTGAGCCTGACCAACACATTCCTGCGCAGTTACCCTGCACCGCCGCAGTAATGCGCTGTAATCCGGATGGCAGCGACCTAGAGTTGGTCGCCTGGGGCCTGCGCAATGCGTACGGACTGGGCTTCCTGCCGGATGGGCGGCTGCTCGCCACCGACCAGGGGGCAGATGATCGGGGGAGCCGCCCCGTGGGCAACGCACCCGATCTACTATACGAGGTACGCGAGGGCGCCTGGTACGGCTGGCCGGATTTTATCGGTGGCGTCTCCGTCACGGACGAGCGCTTCCGTCCCGAGCGTGGTCTCGCGCCGACCTTCCTGCTGGCGAACCACGAGGAGCTACCATCGCCGGAGCCGGCACGCCTGGAGTTCGCGCCGCACGCCGCCGCCACCAAGTTCGACGTGGCGCCACCCGGCACTGCCTATGCCGGGCAGCTGGTCGTGGCGCTCTTCGGTGACGAGGCGCCGATGACCGGCCCATCTGGCCCGCGCGTCGGGCGGCGCGTCGTGCGTGTGGATCCCGCCGACTGGTCGCTTCATCCCGTCGTCAAGGGCCTGCTCGTGCGGCCCATCGACGTCCGCTTTGGGCGCGGGGCAGAGGCGCTCTACATCCTGGACTTTGGCCACTTCGAAATGACCGAGGGCGGTGGCCTGGAGACCGACCCCACCGGCGGACGACTCTGGCGTTACGCCCTCTAACTTTCACTGAGAAACTGTTTCACCTAGAGGTAACACAATGCCGACAATTCCTGACTGGCTGGCCTACGCCTACGCGCCCATTATCCCCTACCTGAAAAAGATCAAGGTGACGCGGGAGGGGCCGCGCGAGCACAACCCGGAAGACATTCTCTTGCCGGAAGGCTACGTGGCGGAGGTGGTGGCGACGGGCTTCAACGCGCCGGTGCATTGTACCTTCGACGAGCAGGGCTTCTGCTACGTCAGTGAGTGCGGGCACAAGATCGACTCCAAGCCGCGCATCCTGAAGGTGAATGTTGAGACCGGCGAGTACGAGACCTTCTTCGAGTTACCGGAGGCACGCTGGTACAAGCCCGGCGCCTTTACCGGAGCCTGCTGGCACCAGGGGCAGCTCTACTTCATGAATACCGGCTCGGCCACTGACGCCAAGGGTACCCTCTCGCGCCTGCGGCCCAATGGTAGCATCGAGGATCTGGTGACAGGCCTGCCCTGGGGCGACCACCATCCCAACTACCCTGTCGTCGGGCCGGACGGCAAGCTCTACTGGGGTCAGGGTACTGCTACTAACACGAGTATCGTTGGCGCGGATAACTTCGCCTATGAGTGGCTCCAGCACTTCCCTGACTGGCACGATGTACCCGGCCAGGACATTACCTTGACCGGTCGCAACTACGAGTATCAAAACGTCCTGGGGGATGTGACGGAGACGGTTCGTAGTGGCGCTTACGTCCCCTTCGGCACGGAAACGGAAGCAGGACAGGTCATCCAGGGGCATGTCAAGTGTAACGGCGCAGTCTTACGCTGCAACCCCGATGGCAGCGAGCTGGAGCTCGTCGCTTGGGGTCTGCGCAACCCCTACGGCATCGCCTTCCACCCCGATGGGCGCCTCTTCGCCGCTGAGCACGGCATCGACGAGCGCAGCCAGCGGTACATCATGGGCGACCATGAGGACTTCTATGAAATCACGGAGGGCGCCTGGTATGGCTGGCCGGACTTTGCCTCCGGTATCCGTCTGGACGATCCGCATTGGGGACCGCCGGGGCAAGGGCAAGGA
>JALZCF010000507.1 GCA_030863245.1 Chloroflexota bacterium | reverse complement strand
GTGATATCAACCACGTCGGCCCGCAGCGTACCGGAGATCGGCTCCCCTTGATCCGAGTGGGCGGTCGGGCCCCGTGTCGTGGTGAAGGCCTCACCATCCGAGGAGACCCGACGCTGCTCTAACGGCACACCGATGGGTTCCTCCAGGCCGAGAGGTTGGTCAGGCGTCCCAAAGACATCTGGATCTAACGCCCGTGGGCCAGGTAAGATCCAACGAACATCACCGCTCGCCGTGACCATAGCTGGGTTCGGCGCCCCCACCACCTCGCCGGGTGCTGTCTCGTTGTCCATCGCAGCTCGCGTGGCAGTGCCTGTGGGTGTCGGCTCCCGTTCCGGAGTCGCCTCCCGTGCCATCTGGGCCGCCGGGAAGATGACAGCACAGCCAATGATCTCTCGCACCGCCGTGTCAACCAGATAGAGCGCGCTCCCCTCTTCGTCGTCCAGCTCGTCGAGCGTGACGGCTTCGGTTACCGCACTAAAACCCATCTCATCTTCGGCCGGCTCGAACTCAGTCGCTCGTAGCCGCGTGATGATGTCAAGTCCCCGGACCCTTTCCGGCTCGCGACACTTGCCGACATTCGTGATGACAACCCGCTGGTTGCGCGCCTCCGGGTCAAACTCGTCGACATCCAGGACAACCTCCACCCCGTCGTCCATTGGATTGAGGACAGCGGTACCCAATTCCTCACCCTCCGGACTCCGGATTTCGAAAGGCGACTCTTGGGCGTGGGTTGTCGAGAATTGGAACGCAGCCAGGGCCAGGAGAAGTATCAGGATCGTACGCCCCATGACCCACAGTCTCGAACGGCGAACCCCATCTGTTGATAGCATGATTTCCCTCCAACAATTCAGCACTTTAGTCGTTGATTAATTAGGCCAGCAACAACCGTTCCATACCTTACGCTTCGAGGGAGCGCCCCATTGCTACTCTAAAGATGAAGTCAGACGCCGGGGCGTTCCCTGGATGGCGAACTGAGCCGCTGCTCAACTTCCCTTTGCCGGGAAGAGATCGTCAAGCTTCTGCGCGACCTTACCCACGGCGAGGCGGGCCTTGTCTACCGGTCGCACCTTAGCAAGTTCCATAATGGCGCGCACATATTCAGCTTGGGAAAAGAGCAGAGGGCTGTTACCGAGGAACTGTTTATCTCGGGCATCCACCTCTTCCGCGAAGAGGCCCACTTCCCCAGCCACGGCTTCGGCCGCTTGTAAAATCTTCTCGGCGGCATCCGGTTGGTCGATCATAGCATAGACCGCCGCCAGCCAGAAGGTGCAGGGGAGAAAGGCTCCCTCGAGATCGGGTAGTGGCACGTCCGGGTGTCCTTCCGCCTTAATCGGGTGGTAACGATAGACGAAGTCCTCTATGGTAAGCGCCTCAGCAATCCGCTCGACGGTAGACAGAACGCGCGGATGATCAGGAGGCAGGAAGCCCATAATAGGAATGAGCAGCGCGGCCGCATCGAGATGCTCACTCCCGTACCGTTGCCGAAACGCCCCTTGTTTCTCGCTCCAGCCCTGTTCCATTACTTCCGCGTGAATACGCTCCATCTCGGCCCGCCAGTTGTCCACGGGCGCGGGCTGGCATAGATGTTCCGCGATGTGCACCGTGCGTTCAAGGGTGACCCAGGCCATGGCCTTACTGCTCACGTACTGCGCCTTGGTAGACAATTCCCAGATGCTGTGATCCGGTTGCTGCCAAGTGGCTGCTGTATACGCAGCGATGCGCTCTACTAACCTCCAGTACGCGTCCTTCCACTCCCCGCCCTGCTCTAGATAAATCCACATACAGTCGGCCAGGTATCCCAGCGAGTCGAGCTGGCGCTGTTTGTATGCGTGATTGCCTATATGGAGGGGACGGGACCCACGGTAGCCAGAAGGTGCCCATCGCTTCTGCTGCGTCAGATCCGTGCCGCCGTTGATACGGTAGACAACCTGGAGGAGCATCTCGTTCGAGGAACCGAGCTGCGCCAACCAGTCCATATAACGCTTCGCGGAACCGGTATCCCCCAGCAACGAGAGGATGGCGATAGAGAGGGAGGCATCGCGGACCCAGGCGTAGCGGTAGTCGTAGTTTCGCTCGCCCCGAATCCGCTCGGGAAGCGAGGTGGTCGGCGCGGCGACGAGAGAGCTCTTGGGCGCGTAACTGAGCAGGTGGATGGTCAGCGCCGAGCGCCGGACTTGCTTGGACCGCGGACCGGTGTAGGTAATACGCTCCAACCACTCCTGCCAGTAGCCATTGCTCTGCTCGAGCACCTGATTGGCCCAGCTGGCCGACCAGGCAGCAGGGCGTTCATCCAGGGTCAGGATGGCCCAGCATTCGTCCCCTTCCTTCAGGCGGAATGCCCCGCTCGCACCATGCTCCTGGGTTTCGAATGCCGCGTCCGTCCAGAACGCCAGGTTATGGTCACCCGCTTGCACCGATAGTCCTGTCTCATCGCCGGAAACGGTGGCCGGCTGTTCAAAGTCATACCGTGGCCAGAACTCCAGACGGCATTCTGCTTGCCCGTTCGTACAACGCAGCCGCCGGAGCAGGACGCGGCGCGGCTCCCGCTGCCTCCCTCGCTCGTCCTCGGGCCACGCCATGGCGTGCGTCAACTCCAATTCGCCACGAGGCGTTGTCCAACGCGTGACCAGTACCGCACTATCCTTCCAGTAGTGTTGCTTGCCAAAGGTGGGGTGTGCGGGCCCCAAGCGCCAGAAACCTCCCTTGTGGGCGTCCAACAAGGCGCCAAAGAGCGGCGCCCCGTCGTAATCGGGCAAGCAGAACCAGCCAATGGTGCCGTGGG
>JALZCF010000493.1 GCA_030863245.1 Chloroflexota bacterium | reverse complement strand
CGAGTGCCCCTACCCGTGTTATGGGTACATTTTTTCCAGCATGCGAGGGAAGGCGCCGGTCTCGCGGACGTGCGGGAGGCCGCAGATCCAGGCGACGGTACGTTCGACGCCGAGGCCGAAGCCGCTGTGGGGAACGGAGCCGTAGCGACGTAGGTCGAGGTACCACTCGTAGGGCTCGCGCGGAAGGTCATGCTCCTCGATCCGTCGTTCCAATAGCTCGACACTGGTGGCACGCTGGCCGCCGCCGATGATCTCGCCGTATCCCTCTGGCGCGAGCAGGTCAACGGAGCGACTGAGACGTGGCTCGCCCTCTACCTCCTCCATGTAGAAGGCCTTGACCTTTGCGGGGTAGTGGTAGACGAAGAGCGGCTTGTCGTAAAGGTCGGAGAGGGCAGTCTCGTGCGGTGCGCCGAAGTCGTCGTCTTCCTCCAGATAAAGTAGCTCCTTCTTCTCTGGATCGGTTTCCTGCTCGTACAGCTCGTGCAGCCTGTCGACCGCCTGATCGTAGGAGATGCGCGGGAAGGGGGGTTCGATCTTCTCGAGCGTGGAGATGTCTCGTTCCAGCACATTTACCAGCTCATCGCGATGCGTCTCGAGTACCGTCTGGACGATATAGGTGACGAACTGCTCCTCGATCTTCATCAGCTCTTCCAGGTCGCAGAAGGGAATCTCGGGCTCGACCATCCAGAATTCGGTGAGGTGGCGACGCGTCTTAGATTTCTCGGCACGGAAGGTGGGGCCGAAGCAGTAGACTGGACCGAGCGCCATGATGTTTGCCTCGTTGTAGAGCTGCCCGGACTGGGTGAGATAGCCCGGCTCGCCGAAGTAATCCACCTCGAAGAGAGTACTGGTGCCCTCGACGGCAGCAGGAGTCAGGATCGGGGTGTCGACCAGAGTGAAGCCATGATTGTCCAGCCAGGCGCGGATCGCCTTGATGATGGTGGCGCGGATGCGTAGAATTGCTGTCTGACGCGGGGTGCGAATCCAGAGGTGGCGGTGCTCCATCAGGAAGCCGGTCCCGTGCTCCTTGAGCTGGATGGGATAGCCCTCCTCTGCATAATCCACCACTTTCAGATCGGTCACACTCAACTCGTAGCCACCCGGCGCGCGCTCGTCGGCGCGAACGTCTCCCGTTACCTCAACCGCGCTCTCCTGGGTGAGCTGCTCCGCCGCCTCCCACGCCTCTGCCGGGACGCCCTTCTTGAACATCACTGCCTGAATCACGCCGGAGCCGTCCCGCACTTGTAGGAACTTTAGCCTGCCCTTGTCCGTCCGGTTGTACAACCAACCCTTGAGAGTGACTGTCTCACCTTCGTGGTCGCCAATCTCTTTGATTCGTACCCATTCTGCCATTCCTGCTACCTTTCTCACTCGAAGTCTTTCTTTCTTGCCCCTACAATTTGACCGCTGCTCGCGCCTCTTGCACAATCTCCTCGTCCTGTTCCTCTGCTGGTAGATCAAGGTAACGCGTCCATACCTCGCGGGCTGCTTGGCGCTGGCCCTGTTGTTCGTAGAGGCGAGCGAGGGGGGCAAGGGCAGCACCATAGTCGGGCTCGAGGGTGAGAGCGGTACGAAGATCTTCCAAGGCATCGTCGTGCTCGCCCAGCGCGATGGCGGCTCCAGCACGGGCGAGGTAACCCACAAGGTACCCCTCATTATTCTCTAGTGCACGATCAGCATCAAGCCAGGCAAGGTAGGGGCGACCGGTATGTCGTAAGGCAACGCTGCGATCACAAAGTCGCTCCTCATCTTCCGGCGCCAGCTCGACAGCCAGATCCAGATAGGGGAGGGCACGCTGGAAATTCTTCTCTTCCATGAGCAGCAGCGCTAGGTTGTAGGACGCCAGTGGATGCCGCGCCTCCATCGCTAGCGCCTGCTCATAGGCCGCGCGGGCTACTTCCGGTTCGCCCTCCTCCCAGAAGAAATCACCGCGCCGCGTGTGCAGATCGGCAGAGGGTGCCTGCTCGGCTAGCTGCTCGAGCAGTGCACGCGCCTCCGCTCGCCGCTCCAGCGCGATCAACGCGTCGAGTCGTCCCTCCAGCGCCCCTGGATGGGTCGCGTCGCGCGCAAGGATTGTGTCGTAGTCTGCCAATGCCCCGTCCACGTCTCCCGTGTCGAAGCGCGCCTCCGCGCGGGCGAACAGAGTTGGGATGGGGGGCTCGTCCATCCGTGCGATAATTGCATCCAACTCTCGCAGCCCCACGTCACGTTCGCCCAACTGGAGCAGCAGCCGTGCGCGAAGCTCGCGCAGCAGGAGATGCTGTTCTGGGTTGACAGCTGCCAGGCCCTCGTTGAGGGTGTTGAGTGCCAACTGGGCATCACGGGTCTGCATGGCGACCTGCGCCACGGCGATGTAGTGACGGGGATTCTGGGGTTCCAACTCGATCGCTTGTGCGTAGTCGTTCAATGCATCGCCGTAAGAACGATTGGCGGCGTAGAGATCGCCACGCAGCACCCACGGCATGGCGTAATCCGCCTCCAGCTCCACTGCCTCGTTCAACACAGAAAGGGCATTGTTTGCCTGTTGCAATAGCAGATACGCACGGGCCGCAGCAACATACGGATCGACTTGGTCCGGATAGATCTCTATGGCCACCTGCGCATGGTCAAGGGCCTCGCGTGGCGCTCCCCGATCGAGCAGCACCTCTGCCAGGTTGGCATGTGCGTACCACGCGTTCTCCTCGTCTAGTGGTGCGCCAAGTGCCTGCTCATATAGGGTCGCTGCTTCCTCCAGGTGCCCCTCCGTTCGCGCTACCTCTGCTAGCAAGACGCGCACTACAGGGTGCTCTGGTGCGTACGCGCGTGCGCGCTCAGCCTCGCGGCGGGCGCGGGTCAGGTCAGTTTTCTCTAACGCGCTCTGAGCGGCAGTGACTGCTTGTTGTGCAAGGGTAGGGAGGGGATCCATCTGGTGTAAGACGCGATTCGGTGCTCGTTGACGACAAACAAGTATAGCACACGGCGCAACGGGGGGCGAAGTGCGTGGCCGAATTGTGGCAGTAAGGATTGGTTGAACCATGTGCCAAATGTGCCAAAATCGCGGTTTTTTAGTCAGAGAAGGGCGATTTTGGCACATTGACATAAAGGTGATTTGGACGGTTGTTTTCGTGTCTGTGCTTTGATTGGTGACGGTTTGCATCGCTGGGATGGGAGTTGTAGGAGCTATGGGCGTTCGTGGCTTTACCCCGTCTTGTGGGTCAGCGATCGCCAGAGCTTAGCCCGTGTTGGGAGAGGTGATCCCCCCTCACAGCGCCAGGTTCAACTGTATGCTACTAGTATACACGAGGGGTGCGACAGATTTGGTGGTAGGGGGTATGCAGGTGTGAAATTGTTGGATACACCCTTGACACCGTCCTAATTCTTGTTACAATGGGATGAACTTGTGCAACCGGTTGCACAAGTGGCACCAGGAGAGAACCATGACCGTTTCCATTTACGATATTGCGAAACAAGCCAATGTTTCGCCTTCAACTGTTTCGCGTGCTCTGAATGGTCATCCTCGTATTGGTGCAGAGACAACGGAGTACATCCGCCAGCTTGCGGAGGAGATGGGGTATGTACCTAGCACCGTGGCGAAGAGCCTAACATTAAGCAAGACGTGGACGGTCGGTATGGTTATGACCTCCATTTCGGATCCATTTATGGCTACGGTGGCAGAGGGTGTCGAGGCAGTCGCGTCTGCTCATGGCTATAAGGTGTTCCTTAGTACCTCTCCGAATCATTCAAGCCAGGAATTTACCGCTGTTAGGACGCTGCAGGAGCGCCGGGTTGACGGCGTCATCATCATCTCCTCTCACCTCTTTGAGCAGTATAGTTGGCTTTTTAGCGAGATGCGGGTGCCTTTCGTGTTAGTTAACGAGCAAGATAAGAGGCAGGACGTCCCGTGGGTTGCCATCGATGACACGGAGGGCGCGAAGCTTGCCGTTGACCATCTGATTGATCTGGGACACCGTCGTATTGGCTATATTGGCGTGACGAACCGACCCAAGTCGAACCAGTACCGCTTTGAAGGGTACCAAGCCGCATTGCAGGAGGCGGGAGTATCTTTCGATGAGGCATTGGTGTGTAATCCGGAGCCGCAAGGGCATCTCCAGCGGGGCGAGGCGGCTCTGGCCTCCGTGGTAACTGCCGGCGTGACGGCTGTGTTTTGTTATAATGACGTGACAGCCATAGGTTTGCTCTCGGCTTGCCATAAGCAGGGTGTCGCTGTGCCGGATGATTTGAGTG
Source organism: Chloroflexota bacterium (assembly GCA_030863245.1). Classification (GTDB taxonomy): domain Bacteria; phylum Chloroflexota; class Anaerolineae; order Ardenticatenales; family Ardenticatenaceae; genus JALZCF01. The sequence goes on along the minus strand of JALZCF010000493.1, from coordinate 1,014 downwards.
TGATTGGTTTTGATGACATTGAAATGGCTTCCTATACGATCCCACCCTTGACTACGATCCGCCAGCCATGTTTCCAACTCGGGCAGTTGGCAATGGGTATGCTGCTCGATCTGATCAATGGGGAAGAACCGGAAAGTCAGTTACTTCCTGTAGAGTTAGTGGTGCGCAACACGACGCGTTCTCTGCAGAGAGATTAGAAAACGAGATTTTTGTCTTGATGCGCAACCGGTTGCACTAAAGCGCCTTCAACATCTATTCAGCTATGGCCGATGCATGATTGCCCACTGAGACGGTGTGGCAGGGGTAGATAAAGGGCAGATGATCGCGGAAGCAGCGATAACGTCTTTGGATAAGACGCAGCCGGTGCATATTTCCTACCGGCAGTCAGAACAGATAAAGGGAGGGCAATGACAGATACAATCGGTATTGGCGTGATCGGGATGGGATGGATGGGCGAGGTGCACAGCCGCTCCTACCGGGCCATCCCGGACCGGTTTGCGGGGAGCGGGATTCAACCCCGACTCGTCGTGTGCGCCGACGCGGTTGAGGAACGTGCGCGTACCGCTCAGGAACGCTTTGGCTTCGAGCGCTACGTCACCGACTGGCGCGAGGTGATCGACGATCCCGAGGTCGAGGTCGTCAACGTGGCGGCTCCCAATGGCCTGCACCTGGAGATCAACCGGGCGGCCGCGGCAGCGGGCAAGCACATCCTGTGCGAGAAGCCCGTCGGCAAGGAGCCTCGGGAGACCATTTTGAGCGCGGAAGCCGCGCGCGAGGCGGGGGTACTCACCGCTGTCGGCTACAACTATCGCTGGGCGCCGGTCGTCCAATATGCCCTGCAGCTCATCTCCGAGGGCAGGCTCGGGCAGATCACCCACTACCACGGCCGCTTCCTCAACGGCTATGCCAAAGATCCCAACACCTTCTTCTCCTGGCGTTTCGAGCAGGCGCATGGTCTGGGCACCCTCAGCGACCTGATGTCGCACGTGATCGACATGGCCCACATGCTGTCGG
>JALZCF010000476.1 GCA_030863245.1 Chloroflexota bacterium | reverse complement strand
AACACCAACCCTCTAACTGGGCGTGGGATGAGAAGCGCCAGCAATACTACTGGCACCGCTTCTACGCCGAGCAGCCCGATCTGAACTTCGACAACCCGGACGTGCGAGAGGCGATGAAGGATGTGATTCGCTTCTGGCTCGACAAGGGGCTGGACGGCTTCCGAGCCGACGCGATCCCCTATCTCTTCGAGCGTGAAGGGACCTCGTGTGAGAACCTACCGGAAACGCATGTGTACCTCAGGGAGTTGCGCGAGATGATCGATGAGGAGTATCCTGGGCGCGTTACGATCCTGCTCGGCGAGGTAAACATGTGGCCGGAGGATGTACGGCCCTACTTCGGGAATAAGGATGAGCCCGAGCTGGACTTGAACTTCCACTTCCCGGTCATGCCCCGCATCTTCAAGGCACTTAAGATGCAGGAAGCTGGCCCGATCATCAAGATCATGGAGCGGACGCCCCCTATCCCGGAGCACGCCCAGTGGGTGACATTCCTGCGCAATCACGACGAGCTGACGCTAGAGATGGTGACCGAGGAGGATCGGCAATGGATGTGGGAGCAGTACGCGCCGGATCCACGCATGCGCCTCAATCTCGGCATTCGGCGCCGTCTTGCGCCCCTGCTGGACAACGACCGCCGCAAGATCGAGCTGGCGAATTCGATCCTCTTCACGCTCCCCGGTTCGCCCATCATCTACTACGGTGACGAGATCGGCATGGGGGATAACATATGGCTTCCCGACCGGCACGGGGTACGCACGCCGATGCAGTGGGACAGCACTCCCTCCGCCGGCTTTTCCGATGCCGACCCGGACAAGTTCTACAATCCCATTGTGGACTCTTCGGAGTACGGGCCCAGTGCGGTGAACGTGCAGGACCAACGCAGGGATCCCACCTCCTTCCTCTGGACGATGCGCCATCTCATTAATGTACGCAAGGTACACCCAGCGCTCGGGCGGGGCCGCCACCGTTTCCTCAAGGTAGAAAACCCGCATATCCTGGCCATCGTGCGTGAATTGCCAAGCGAGACGGTTCTTGCCGTGCATAACCTCTCTGAAGAGCCACAGAGTATCGAACTTGATCTGTCCGAGTTCGCAGGATGCAGGCCACTCGAGATTCTTTCCAACACGCTGTACCCAGAGATCGCCAATGGTCACTTTCGCCTCGATTTGCCGCCCTTTGCTTATCGGTGGTTTAACGTGAATGGACACTGATCGGAGGGATCGATGAGATTTCCGCGCCGTTCCGGCATCCTCCTTCACCCTACGTCGTTGCCTGGCCCATACGGCATCGGCGATATGGGACCGGAAGCGTATCGGTTCGTTGATTGGCTTCATGAGGCGGGCCAGCGGATCTGGCAGGTGTTACCATTGGGGCCGACAGGTTATGGGGATTCCCCTTACCAGAGCTTCTCCGCGTTCGCCGGGAACCCCATGCTGATCAGTCCCGCTCGGCTCCTAGATGAGGGACTCCTAACAGAGCAGGATCTCTCTGACGTACCCGATTTCCCGGAAGAGCAGGTCGACTACGGTAAGGTGATCGAGTGGAAAAGCCAGCTTCTTTATACCGCCTTCAAGACCTTCCAGCGGCACGATCAGGAGACCTTCCAACTGTGGGTCAAAGCTAACCGAGACTGGCTGGAGGATTACACGCTCTTCATCGCGCTCAAGGACCACTTCGGAGGGGGATCGTGGACGGAGTGGCCGGAGGAGATCCGTCGGCGCGACGACGCAGCGCTCGATGAGTACCGAGAGAAGCTGGCGGAAGAGATCGAATATCAGGAGTTTCTGCAGTTCCAGTTCTACCAGCAGTGGCTCGATCTGCATGCCTATGCCACTGGCCATGACATTGCTATCGTCGGCGATATTCCTATCTTCATCGCCCATGACAGTGCGGACGCCTGGGCGAACCGAGACCTGTTCTACATCAACGAGGATGGGTCGCTCGAGGTCCAGGCGGGCGTCCCCCCCGATTATTTCTCCGAGACGGGGCAACTCTGGGGCAACCCCCTTTACCGCTGGGATAGGATGGCGGAACGGGGCTACGACTGGTGGGTCGAGCGCTTCCGCGACCTGCTGAAGCTGGTGGATATCGTGCGGCTTGATCACTTCCGGGGATTCGAGGCCTACTGGACGGTGGCCGGCAATGCGGAGACGGCCGTGGAGGGAGAGTGGCGTACGGGACCGGGTGCCGATTTCTTCCGCGTCCTACGTGCCGAACTGGGCCCCCTGCCTATCATTGCGGAGAATTTAGGGATCATCACGCCAGAGGTCGAGGTCCTGCGCCATGAATTCGGCTTCCCGGGCATGCGCGTCCTCCAGTTTGCCTTCACCGCTGACACGGCGAGCAACTTCTTGCCCCACAACTACGTCCAGAACACGGTTGCTTACACTGGTACGCACGACAACGAGACCACCTTGGGTTGGTACAAGGATCTCGACGAAGTGACGCGCGAGCGGGTGCTTAGCTACTTCGATACCACTGAGGAGTGGGTGGTACACGATATGCTTCGCGCCATTATCTCCTCGGTGGCCGATACCGCCATCGTGCCCCTACAGGATATCTTTGGGCTGGGAAATGAAGCGCGTATGAACTTCCCCGGCCGGCCCGGGGGCAACTGGCAGTGGCGTGCCACCGCTGATCAGTTTACTATGACGCGTGCCGACTGGCTGGCGAGGTGGTCGGACCTGTACGAACGGCGTTAGGTAGACAGAAACACTTGCTGTATGCGTTTGCACCCCGATTTCCAGCCCTACGTATCGCCGAGAACGGTCGGGGAGATTCTACGATGGGCCTCTGTGCCCTCCGAGTACCTGGACCATGAGCGTGATGTATTGGTCTGGCTGCCGCCCGGCTACCGCAATGCACCGGCGCGCCGTTACCCCGTCCTCTACCTCCATGATGGGCAGAATAAGTTCGACCCGGACACCTCCTTTGCAGGCGAAGACTGGAACGTAGATGGGGTAGCCACCCAACTGATCGAGGACGGCGAGATCGAACCGTTCCTTATGGTGGCGATCTACAACTCCCCCGATCGCCTTTTCGAGTACAACCCCCTACGGCGGCAGGGCAAACGATATGCGCGCTTCATCCTGGAAGAACTGATGCCCACTATCGATCAACACTTTCGGACAGAAGGTGGGCGGCGGAATGCCGTGATGGGTTCCTCGATGGGGGGACTGATCTCCATCGCCATCCTCTGGTGGCACTGGGAGCGCTTCTTCGGCGCGGCTGCGCTCTCTCCGTCGCTCTGGGTGCTCTGGCGTGCGGGTGGCCCGGCCTCCTGGTTGCAGCGCTTTCCAGCACCGCGCCAGCCAGCACGGCTCTACATCGATCATGGTACGGTCGGCTATGAGGGGCGTGGCGCCAGGTTAACAGAGGAGATTCTCGACTACCTCAAGGGAGTATATTTCCCACCCGATGCACTTCACTATCACACGGCAGAGGGGGGGGAACACAACGAGGCCTCCTGGCGGGCGCGCGTGGATCGTCCATTGCGTTTCCTCTTCGGCAAGGGAACCTATAACGCGTCACTGTCGAGCCAGATCGTAACCGGGCCCTGATTGTGTATCTCCACTAGCATGAAGGCACCAAAGCGACCGGTGGCGACGCGGGCAACACCCAACTTCCGTAGCTGCTCCGCGAAGTAATCGACCAGCGGCTCCGCCTGTTCGGGGCGCGCGGCATCGATGAAGGAGGGCCGACGCCCCTTGCGAGCGTCGGCGTATAGGGTAAATTGCGACACGACCAACGCCTCGCCACCGACATCGAGGAGGGAATGATTGAACTTCCCCTCCTCGTCCCCGAAGATGCGCAGATGGGCCACCTTGTAGGCTAGCTTCTCCGCCTCCGCCTCCCCATCCTGCTGCGTGACCCCCACCAGTAGAACCAGCCCCTGCCCGATGGCACCCACCATCTCCCCCGCTACCTCCACCGACCCCCTGCTAACCCGCTGCAACAACACCCGCATATCACCAATCACCTTCTTATCGACTAAACCCGCCACGACTCACTGCCCACTGCCCACTGACTACAGACTACTGACTACT
>JALZCF010000389.1 GCA_030863245.1 Chloroflexota bacterium | reverse complement strand
CATCGAGATCTCCAATAAAGACGAAGGAGCGCACGCGCCCTCGCTGCTGTTGAAGCGAGTAGACCAGCTGCAGCATGAAGCGGCTCGCGTTGCGGACGGAGGAAGAGACATCGCAGAGCACCACAAGATTCAGGCGGTTGCGCCGCTTCTGTTTGAAACGCAGTTCCATCGGTACCCCGAAAGTGCCCATTGCACTACGTAGGGTGCGCGGCACGTCCAATCGCCTGCGCCCCCCCTGCTTGGCCCGCCGTGACCAATCTTCCCGTAGGCGGCGGGCCATCTGGTCCACGGTTTCCTCCATCGCCTCGATCTCGGCATCGGTGTAACGCGCGAAGTCTTTGTGCTGCAACTCGTGGGCCTGCGGGGCGGGCGGACGCTCGGTCTGAAACTGCTTCATGTGCTGCTCGACGGCGTCGTTGACCTCGCGGGCCACCCACTTGGGGAACAGTTCCTGCAACTCCCACAGTCGCTCGCGAACCCGCTGCGCTGTCTCGTAATCTCCCTGCTGTTGGAGCTGCTGGATCAGTTGCATGATCTCGCGCTGGATGCGCTCCCACCCCATCTTGTCGAGCACAATCCGAACGAACTGACCGCGTTGGAGCATCGACTGGAGTTGGGATAACTGCTCCGGACTCATGTGTTGCAGCATCTCGGCTGTGATGATCTGGACATTGCCCTGGAGCAGCGCCTTGGTGAGCTCGCTCAAACCGCCCATCTCCTCCACTGCCTGGCGCATGGCCTCGTCGTAGGCGTCGTCGCCGCTCTCCCCTGGCTGGGGAAGCCCGTGGCCGAACATCTCCTCAAGCGGGATGTCACTTGGCTTGTCTGTGAAATAGGCGTCGAAGATCTGGTCAAACAGGGGAATATCCTTCGTTCGCTTCACGAGTGACGCCCGTAGGGCTGCCTTGAAAGCGCCCCGATCGCTCAAGCCGATCAAACTCGACGCCCGAGCCCCGTCCAGCGACTCGCTCACCGACACGCGCAACCCGCAGCGGCGCAGAGTTTGGATAAAGTCGACAAGTACGTCGTCCATGATGCCTCCTTGATAAGGCAAAACGCAAAGGGCAAAGATGAGGAGTAATTGAAGGTATCCCTTTTGCCTTTTACCGTTTGAGTTTTGACTTTCCGTTCAATTCTTCCATTGCTCGATTCGTAGGGCTGTCTTCCGTAGTAGTGTTGTCAGATCGCCCCGTACACGCTGCGAGTCAGATTCATACTTAACGAAGACCCCCAATGTCTGCGCTACGTTGTCACGACCCAGGTTGGAGGCATTAAGCATTGCGAGCGCACGTGCCCACTCGATGGTTTCGGAGAGACCAGGTGTCTTCTTGAGCGCCAGGCGACGTACCTCGTGGATAAAAGCAACGACTTCCTTGGCAAGCTTCTCCGGCACCTCCGGCGCACGTACCTGCACGACGCTCAACTCCTCCTTCATCGATGGATAATTGATGAAGAGGTGCAGGCAACGCCGCTTGAGCGCGTCGGAGAGATCCCGTTGCTGGTTAGAGGTCAGGACCACCAGCGGCTGGCTCTGTGCGCTGATCGTGCCCAGTTCCGGGACACTCACCTGGAAGTCCGAGAGCACCTCAAGCAGGAAGGCTTCAAACTCGGGGTCGGTTTTATCCACCTCATCGATAAGCAGCACAGGGCGCCTTTCTGAGAGGAGCGCCCGCAGAAGGGGCCGTGGCAGCAGAAAATTCTCGGAGAAAAAGAGATCCTCTTCCTGCGCGATGCGGTCAAACGCCTCACCTAGAGTCTGGGTATCGGCTAGCAGGGCACTCACGCGGTCGCGCAGCACTTGGGTGTATAGCATCTGCTTGGCATACTGCCATTCATAGAGTGCTTTCGCCTCGTCGAGTCCCTCGTAGCACTGGAGGCGGATCAGCTCTGTATCCATAGCCTCGGCCAACGCCTTCGACATCTCCGTCTTGCCGACACCTGCCGGACCCTCAATCAAGAGGGGTTTGCCCAGCCTATCTGCCAGGAAGACGACCGTCGCTGTATCATCGTTGACGAGGTAGCGCGCCTTACGTAGCGCTTGTTTCAGTTCTGTAACGGACCCAAACATGTAATTTCCTTTCGGTAGTGACTCGAACCATACGCAACCCACGTTCTTCACGCTGTTGCTGGCCATTACCCTATTACAACTCCATTGGTGATGACGCACTTGGGATGGTGCGTATGCAGGGCAAAGGCCGTGCCACCAGAAGTGACTCGGATCGAGGTGATAGGTTCCAGGTATAGCTGCTGGTTGACCAGCTCTCGCAGCGCCACATCATGGAAGGCCGTAGCGAGAAGGCGAAGTGTCGAGACAGCGGCAGCATCTCGTTCGTCCACCGTATCGCTGGTGTGGCGCGGTAATTGGTACGTCGCACGAAGACGCGCTAGCACGGGACGCACCTTGTTCAATGGTAGCATCGCGCAACTCTCCGGTGGGTATCGCGGCTCACGCCTGTATACCGCTCGTAGTACGCCTGCTTTGGCTGGATCATTGCTGTTGACCCATTCCGCAAAGCGCCGCACATTTCGAATCGTGAGTTGGTAGGGAACATCTTCCTCTTCGACCAGCGCAATCGTCGCCTCCACACCAAGCATGCCAAGCAGTGCCTGCACGCCGCTCACCAGCCGCCTGCTAGGATGGCGCATCGTCACCGCCTGCTCGCTCACCTCGCCTGCCACATCAAAGAAACCACGCAAGAAAGCGGCACGGGCCAGGCCCTCTAGTTTCCAAGCCCAAGCAGGCAACGCACGCAACGGAGCGGGGTGCAACCCCTCCCCCATCCAGCGATGAAGGCGATGTGTTAACAGTGGTATATCAGAGCGATCCTCAAGTATTCGACCGAACGTGTGTTGGAAGATATCGGTATAATAGCCTACCACATTCCGAGGTCGGTCGACAATCAACAGGTTGTCCCCCAGCACCTCCGCATCTGATAGAAGGTATCCCGACAACTCGAAGAGTTTGAGACGCTGCCTGCGCTTTCCCATCTCCTCGAAATACTTTTCCCTCTCGTAGATGGCATCGGCCAACGCCAAGGCATCCTCGCCTAACAACTGTGTCAATGCACTATCGAGGTCAGGCAATGAGATAGGCTTTGAGGACACGGGCACATGTCGGTTCACCGGAAGCAACATCTCCGGCCGCAAGTCTCGTGCCGCGCGCGTGGTCCATCTACCGTCAACAGTAAAGGAGACAAAGTGCTGCTCTGGCGCAGCGAGGAGCAGTCGGCCCCCTACCAGAAGCTCGATGCAGGACGACGTATGGCGTGGTTGTGCCCGCCGGAGGATAACACTCGTCCGCACGAAGGCAGCAGGATCGAATGCTACGAGAGTAGAACCCGGTTGCACGGTCTCTACCGCTCGCGGACCCTCATTCGTCCATAGCAACGTCCCCCCCAGCACGCCTTGTCCCACAACATCTCCCAGTATAATTTGTTCCTGTATAGAAATTGTACCCACAGGCTCTGGCATGACAAGGTGCGGAAAGAGGTATCGGCTTTTCGCTGCTTTACCCACTCTGCTATAATCTCGCGACTAACGCACAACTCAAGGAAAGAGCATGAAGGTATTTTTGAAAGGATGCATCGCGTCGGTGCTGATTGGCGCGCTGTTGATTTTCTTTTTTGGCGCCGGATTTGTCGCCCACGGCGTCTTCTCTGGCGCGATGAACCGAACTGCTGAGACCGCCTCGGTAGAAGAGATATCGGCTGTCGCAACGCCGCCGGACAACTTCAACGTTTTTTATGAAGCGCTGGGAATGCTCCGTAACGAGTTTTACGGTGAGCTTCCAGAGGGCCAGCAGGTGCCATATGCAGCGATTCGTGGTGTACTAGCTCGGCTGGAAGATCCAAACACGGTTCTTGTGGAACCAGTGGCACACGAGCGTGAGAGGGAACAGTTCCAGGGTGAGTTTGGTGGGATCGGTGCGCAAGTATCGATGAACGAGGAGGGACAGATAGTCATCGTCTCCCCGATTCCGGATACGCCCGCCTCAAGTGCCGGTCTCCGCCCGAATGATGTCATCCTAGAGGTAGATGGCACCATCCTCACGGACATGTCCCTGGAGGAGGCGGTGGAGCTGATTCGTGGACCGGTCGGTACGGAGGTAACCCTGCTGATCCAGCGGCCTGACGAGGACGATAGCTTCAGCGTCACGCTCACTCGCGATAAGATCCCCGATATCACGGTCAACTATGCCATGGTGGAAGGTACTGATATTGGGTATATCCACATGAGTTTTTTCAGTGCCCGTACAACAGAAGAACTGCGGGCAGCCATCGAATCCTTGAGAGAGGAAGGGGCGCGGAAGTTTGCTCTCGATCTGCGAAACAACCCAGGTGGCTTACTTGACGCCGCCATCAGCACCTCCTCTCTCTTTATCGGGGAGGGAGTGATCGCGTACCAGCAGCGTAACGACGGTTCACGTGGCGAACTAACTGTCGAGGGACGTCCCATCCTTCCTGAGGTACCCTTGGTGGTACTCATTAACGAGGGGACGGCCAGCGCTAGCGAGATTCTGGCAGGAGCCCTGCAGGCGTACGAGCGCGCCACGCTTGTCGGCACGACAAGTTTCGGCAAGGGCACCGTGCAGATCCCCTATACCCTGAGTGATGGCTCCAGCCTCCACGTGACCGTTGCTCACTGGCTCACGCCTGATGGAATTGACCTAAGTCGTGAGGGCTTGATGCCGGGAGTCTACGTGGAAACCACGGAAGAGCAGCGACAGGCAGGCGTCGATCCAGTGTATGAGAAGGCCATCGAGCTGCTGGAGGAGATGGAGTAGTGTTGCAGCAACGAAGATATCAAATTGCCGCCTTTCTCGCAACCATCTTTTTTGTCAGTGCTGCTTTCGTAGCAGGCTGGACCACGTTCTGGGCCGTGGAGCGGCTCCCCTATGAGTTACCCTTCTTTAGCGATCTTAATGCCATCTCGCCGGAGGTCGCAGCTGAGGTAGCAACGGAGGAGGCGGAAGATGAAATGGCGCTCTTCTGGGAAGCAATGACACTTCTTGATGAGCATTACTACAATCAGGAAGAGCTACCACGCGACGATGAGATAACCCACGCCGCCGTTGAGGGCGTGATTGACGCGACCGGTGATCCTCACAGCGGATTCCTGGACCCGGAGCGGACCCGAATCGTTGAGACAAGTCTGGAGGGGGAGTTCGAGGGCATCGGCGCGACAGTCGAGATGAGCGAGGAGGGACTTGTCATTGTATCTCCCTTCCCAGACACCCCCGCTGAAAATGCGGGTCTCCGCCCTGGCGACCTCGTCGTCGAGGTCGATGGGACCCCCACCCAAGGGCTTGACGTCTCGGAAGCAGTGGCGATGGTTCGAGGGCCCGAAGGCAGTACTGTGAACCTCAAGGTTCGCCGTCAGGGGCACCCAGAGTTACTGGACTTCAACGTCACACGTGGCACCATCGTCATTCCGATCGTCAGTACGCAACTCCTCGAGCCCCAGGGAATACCTCCCATTGGATACATCCGACTTCACGACTTTGGCGGGCGTTCTGTTGAACAGTTCACCGAAGGAGTCCAATCGCTCCTCGATCAGGGAGCGGAAAGACTCATTGTGGACCTGCGCAGCAACCCAGGGGGGTTTTTGCAGGCGGCCGTAGATATCACGAGCCAGTTCATTAGCGAGGGGATCATCCTGAGCGAAAGGGGCTCGAATGGCCGAGACAACGTCTACCAGGCAGAGGGTGGCGGCATTGCGACGGATGTTCCATTGGTGGTCCTCATCAATCAGGGATCTGCAAGCGCCAGTGAGATCTTCGCGGGTGCCATCCGGGATACTGGTCGTGGCACGCTTATCGGAGAAACCACCTTTGGCAAAGGTAGCGTCCAGGTCACGCGCACTCTCTCCGATGGCTCCAGCCTGCGCATCACCATTGCGCGCTGGTTCACCCCTGACGGCACTGCCATCCACGAGGTGGGCGTCGAGCCGGATATCCCTGTCGCGTGGGATTTCACCAAGCGCACCTATCTGGAAGATATCGGCGTGCCGGTCGATGTGGTCGAGGAAGGACTGCTTGTGGTCGAGCCTTATCCGAACTCCCCAGCCACGGAAGCGGGACTCCAGGAGGGCGATATCATCGTCGAGGTTGATCGCATCCCCACACGCGATATCACAGCCGGCGACGTGATACCGCTGGGGCAGGGACCAGAGGGTTCAGAAGCGCGACTTACGGTTCAGCGTCCCGGTGTCGATGAGCCATTGACCTTCACTATTCCACGCACCTACGTTGACACTCTCAGTCAAGGCGACCCGCAACTCGAGGCTGCCATCGAGTTTTTCCGCCAGCAACAACAGTAGAAAGTAACATATGGCAACAAGCAAGGATCCGAACGCAACCCTTGCCGTCAATCGGAAGGCACGACATGACTACTTCATCGAGGATACCATGGAGGCAGGCCTCGTGCTCAAGGGTGCAGAGATCAAGAGCATGCGCGACGGCAAGGTCAATCTGCGCGACAGCTTCGTCATCGTTCGTGATGGCGAAGCATGGGTGCGCAACATGCACGTTTCCCCCTATAACCAGGCTAGCACCCATGATGAGCTCGACCCCTTGCGCCCTCGTAAGTTGCTGCTCCACAAACGGCAGATCCGTAAGTTGGACGCTAATGTATCACAAAAAGGCATGACCATCGTACCGCTGCGCCTCTACCTGAAGGACAATCGAGCCAAGTTGGAAATCGGGATAGCCAAGGGAAAGAAGGCATACGACAAGCGTGACACGATCGCCGAGCGGGAGTCCAAGCGCAAGATCGAGCGTGCGCTTCGCGGGCGGTACTAGCGTTCTGTCAACCCACAGGATTAGGATGGAGTTCGCGCTCCCGAAGGTCTTTCGAGAACTCAAAGCTGGTTGACAGCCAATAGTCTTCTCGTAAACTATCGAAATGCTGGCAAAGTATGGAGGGGTGACGTGGCGCCGGGAGAGCCAAGTGCTCTCCCGCTTTTTTGTATTCGCACTGGCGACAAGCATTGCCTGGGTGATAGCATCGCTGCCATTGCTATGGGCGGTTCTGTTGGTTGGCAGCGCGATTTTCGTGACCCTCGTTTTCATTCAACCCCGCTGGGGCCTCTACGTGCTGCCCTTTGCAGTGCCCTTTGGTTCAATTCGCGAGATTGCCATCGGACCAGCGACAGTAGGTGGTACAGAGGCTATACTTGGTCTCTTCCTGGCCGCTTGGTTGGCACGCGGCATTGCTCGTCGGGACCTGCGCCTGCGGCAACCGCCCTTGTGGGGCGCTATTCTGCTGTGGTACGGCGTGATGCTCTTCTCGACCCTCAACAGCCTTTCCCTGTCAGCTAGTATCAAAGAACTGATAAAGTGGGGAGAGACCTTCGCCCTCTATACCATCGCCGTACAGGAGCTACGCCGCCGGGATATCGCCATCATCCTTACCACGACCCTCGCCGCTGGAACACTTGCCGCATTGGAAGGCATCTACCAGGCCGTCTTTCAGGTGGGGCCCTCCGGCTTCCTGTTTCCGCTCGCTGGTCGCCTCTGGCTGCGCGCCTACGGCCGCTTCATCCAGCCTAATCCCTACGCAGGGTACCTGGGACTCGTGCTACCGCTCGCATACGGCCTTATCATGGTGGGAGTGGGACTTGGCGGGAGGGGGAGGCAAATCACCTCAACCAGTTGGCCCACAACAGGCGCTGTAAGCCCTACATTTGTAGGAAGGGGAAGTCCCCGATTCCTACGCTACCTCACCTCCCATGCAGGGCTAACCCTACTGGCGGGTGCCGCCACTGCCATCATGCTCCTCGCGCTCTTTCTAACACTATCGCGTGGCGCGTGGATCGGAGCAGGTGTCGCCGCCGTGGCAGTCAGCGCCTTGCTTAGCCGCCGAGCTGCGCTCTTCTCACTATTTCTCGCTATCGCCCTCAGCCTGGGTGTTGCTCTTGGTGGCGCCCAACTCTTACCTGAAGTACTGGCTAACCGCTTGACCGATTTCTTGCCATACATCAATGTGTTCAACGTCGACGTCCGCGGCATCGGTATCAACGATCAGAATTTTGCTGTCATCGAACGACTGGCACACTGGCAGGCCGCGTACGCCATGTGGGCCGACGCACCGTGGTTGGGACAGGGAGTCGGTAACTACGCCGCAGTCTACCCTGCCTACTTGATTCCGCCTTGGGAAGACCCGCTCGGTCACGCCCACAACCTGTTTCTGAATACGCTTGCCGAGACCGGACTGATCGGCCTGGGTGCCTATTTGATTTTCTGGATCGGTGCACTCTGGCTAACATTTCAGGCTGTTCGCCGTAGCAAGGGGATGTGGCGTGGAATGGCCGTGGGGACCCTAGGTGCGATGGTCCACTTACACGTCCACAACTTCTTTGATAATCTGTACGTTCATGGAATGTACCTGCACATTGCACTGCTACTTGCCATCGCCGCAATCCTTAGCCGTGGCGCGGTGTTCCCACAGGAGATTGAATGATTTCGGAGAATAACGAAAGACATACAACGTTTGAGGCATTTCAACAGAAGGCGTTCAGTGCAGCGGCCAGTCGCAAAGAACAGAAGCGATTTGTAAAGTTCGCGATCGTCGGTGCTATCGGAGCTCTGGTGGACTTTGCAGTCCTCAACCTGTTGGTGCAGGGCATCGGCCTCACACCGCTCTGGGCAAACCCCTTCTCCGTGAGTGCGGCGATCGTCTCCAACTTTACCTGGAACCGCCTCTGGTCCTTTCCTGAAAGCCGTCAACGCCCACTCTTTTCCCAATTTGGGCAATTTGCGGCGATCAACGTCCTGGGGTTGCTACTCAACCAAGCCATCATGTGGGCCACCCTGCACTTTGTCACCCCACTCATCGGTATCGATGCACCCCTGGATTACAACCTCGCCAAAGCCGCCGCGATCGGCATCGTACTCTTCTGGAACTTTGGCATTAATCGTGTGACGACCTATCGTGGATTATAGATAGTGTAGTGCTCAGCTGGTTGGTAGTTATGGAAGACTGTAGCATGTTGCATGTTCTGTTTTGCGCGTCGCTATGCCATTCCCATAGCTCCCACAGTTCCCGCGTCGTCGAGGGGAACGAGTTGGTACCTTATTGGTAATTGTAAAACCCATGCCCTGCCTTGCGGCCGAGATGGCCCGCTGTGACCATGCGACGCAGGAGGGGTGGTGCTGCGTAGCGAGGATCTTTGAACTCGTCGTACATAGCGTCGGCGATATAGAGGAGCGTGTCGAGGCCGACGAAATCGGCGAGGGTGAGAGGCCCCATGGGGTGATTCAGTCCGAGTTTGATGCCCTGGTCGATGTCTTCCTTCGTCGCCACACCCTCCTCCATCACGCGGATGGCGTCGAGTAGGTAGGGGATTAGCAGGCGATTGACGATGAAGCCGGGGCGATCCTTCGACTCCACCGTTTCCTTGCCCAGTGCAGCGCCAAAGTCACGAGCAACTGCCATTGTCTCATCGCTCGTCTGGAAACCGCGCACGTACTCAATGAGCGGCATGACGGGGACGGGGTTGAAAAAGTGGATACCGAGCACCTTGTCCGGGCGCCGGGTGGCGGAGGCAATCTCGGCGATGGAGAGGCTGGAGGTATTGGAGGCCAAGATCGCATCCGGCTTCACCATCCCATCCAGCTCGGCGAAGATCCGTTTCTTGATCGCCATGTTCTCGGTTGCTGCCTCGATGACAATGTCACAATTGGTCAGGTCACCCGTTTCTATGGTAAAGGAGAGACGTCCCAGAGCTGTATCGTACTCCTCCTGGCTCATCTTGCCGCGCTGCAGGCCACGCTCCATGGACTTCGTCACTCGTTCCTGACCCGCCCGGAGCACCTCTTCATTAATCTCGCGCACGACCACCTCAAAGCCACTGCGCGCCGCCTGCTCTGCAATGCCGCTGCCCATAAGGCCGCAGCCGATGATGCCAACTTTGGTTATCTCCATAGATACTTACTCCTCAGGTAAGGAAAGGGGAAGGGGAAAAGGGAAAACGGAAAATGCTGCAGGCAAGATGCAACATGCACCATGCGCACCACACCATCACGCAACGACCAGCGTCACGACCTCATCGCCTAGGGGAAGTACGACGTTTGGGGTGCGGATGGGTGTGGGGAGCTCGCCGAGGACGAGGGCTACCGCGCCGGGTGAGGGGGTGTAGCGCTGGAGATCGTCAGGGTAGGTAATAAGGAGATCGCCAGCGCCAATTTGTCCCCCCACGCCGCTGAAGTTGACCTTGGAGACAGGGGGCTTGATCGCGCCATCAAAGACGACGTTTTGACCCAGCACTAGATTCGCCGGCTGCATAGCATGAAGGAAGAGAGCCATGAAAGCCTCCAGAGCGCTCTCCTCGTACTGGAGCGCACGCTCGCTCTGGGCAGCCACCAGCAGGCCGCTGCCCTTGTCGATGACCGCCTGCCGCCAGCGCGGCGTCTGTGCGAGCATTTGACGCAGCGCGTCAAGCCGCTCCTCCTGCTGGATCGCACCAGCGGCAATGAACAGGGCTTCTGGCGATAGCGCCTCCCGCATTTGCTCCCACAAGACAGCGTAGCGTATCGCGTTGAGATCGAGCAGCAAGAGATCGAACGGTCCCTCCACAGGAGGACTTCCATTCGCTGACTCCGCTTGAAGGAGCGTAAGTGATCCGTCCTGCCCTACCTGGGCCATCGTCTGGCTCACTGCCTCTGCCCCCTCCTCGCCCGCCACGTAAAGCTCGACCTCCTGACCCTGAGTCGCGAGCGCCACCCAGAGCGTTGCATAGAGTGGATCGCCCGACATCAGGAGCAACCGCTGGGGGCGCACGGCCTTCACCAATGCGTAGTACACTGGGCCAGCAGCGGGATCGACACGGTGTGGCGAATCGGCGTCCTGTGATTCAAGAGCCTGCAGGGTTGCTGCGACAGGCTCTGGCATCGGGATGTCGTGATGTCGGGTCTCGCTCATGCTCATCTCCTGCTGGAGCGCTACTATGTCCCGCTCCCGACATTAGAAAACGAGCGGCCTCTAGAGGCCACTCGTTTGGAGTCAATCTATTCAGAGGGCACGAAGGTCACTTCGAAGGTCAGGCTCTTGTTGCTGAGGGCGATGCCACTCGGCTGCTCCGCATTGGGGGTAGAGGTGCGGCGCATCACCATCACATCCCACCGTAGCCTCACACGCTCGTCGATGGCGTCGATCAGCTCTGTGCTCAACCGCCAACTCGGGTTCTTCGTCCACTGGGTGGCCGCCCAGAGCACCTCGTCCTCTTCATCAACAGCCCGGAGGCGCACGACATAGAACTCATCGTCCTGGAGGATCCCGCTGGAGGTCCACACCAATTGCAGGGGCGCCTTCCCCTCCCAGTGCATCCATGTGGATCCATCCGTCGGCAGAAGGGGAATAGGTTCCAGATACTTCGGGGTCGGGGTTGCGGTCCAGGTCGGCACGCCCGTTGGCAATGGCGTCGGCGTTGCAGTACCCAATGGGATTTGTAGTACCTCGTCTGCCGTTAGCGTCTCCGTTAACCCTGTATTGTGGGACTTGATGGCGGCTTCCGTCACGCCGTACTGGGCGGCAATTGACGCAACCGTATCTCCGTCCTCGACCACATGCGTCGCTACGACAGTCGGGATGGGGGTTGGGGTCGCTGAGGGCTGCAGCGTTACCGTTGTGGCAGTCGAGGTAGCTTGTCCTGCTACGTTAGATGGTGGAATCACCAACGTGTCCCCGATGGTCAAGCTGTCCAGGTTCACTCCGGGATTAGCAGCCCGGAGCGCCTCGAGCGTCACCCCGTAATTGCTCGCGATCACCCTTGCGATGTCGCCCTGCTTGACGGTGTAAAGATTCGGCGCTGGCGTTGCCGTCACCGTCGCGGTTGGAGACGGTGCGGGTGTCGTCGTGGAAGAGGGGACGAGCGCAACTTCAACCGTTGGAACGGCGGTGGGTAGCAGGGCTGTTGCTGTGGGGATGGGCTCGTATTCGCCCTGCGGAATGATTACAGTATTACCCGCCATCAACTGCACATCCGGACGGAAACCGTTCGCCAGCAGTAGGTCATTCCGGTCAACCCCGTACTGTTCAGCGATGCCGCTGATGGTCTCCCCAACACGCACGTAGTGGATCAGGTGTCCGCTTTCCGTCTGAGGGGTAGGAATGGGCGTTCCCTGCTCCGCTTCAACCTCTACGATCTGGCTGGCAGTTGGAATAATGAGCTTCTGGCCAACCTGCAGCACATCAGCATCCGTGAGCTCATTCGCGGCCATCAATGCTTCAACCGAGATGGCGTGCTTGATGGCAATGATGTTCAGCGTGTCCCCTGCCACCACCTCATAAACAGTTGGGTCACGAGTGGGCGTCGCGCTCGGTCGAGGGATCGCTGCAACGGGGGGAGCGGGCGACGAGGTTGGAGTCAGGAGATCCCGCTCTAAAACTGCTTCACTCTGACCGAGGGCTTGTTCCTCGAAACCTACTTGTTCCTCGGAACCTAAAGGAATAGAGGTCGATGTATCGAACAGCAACTCCTCCGTAGGCGTTATGGAGGGAAGTAGTGGCTCAAGTGGAGATGGCTCCTCGACCGGCTCGGAGATAGTAACACATCCACTCAGGTAGAAGAGGGATAGTGTGGTGACCAGAAGTCGCTGCCACATCGATCGTCGGGTAATGTTTCTCATAGAGAAAGCGCTCCAGACGAGCGTCGAATGGTGCCAAGGAGGGCAGCAGAACGCCACCCAGAGCAAGACTTTTACGACACCACTCGCGCTATCATCTTTCGGGTTCGTAGACTGATTATCTTCCAACGGTACCATTCAACCCATGGTACCATCAGTCCAGCATCCTGCTGTCGTCGTACACCGAATGTCACTCGAACCCTACCTGATCGTCGAATCCCTACCACACTTCTCAACGACCAAGATATGCGGAGCTTGGGTTATCCTTTTCGCTTGTTTCTATTCCGCAGGCGCTTTGGCCCAAGACAATAAGCGGTGATTATAGGAGATTCAGGTGCCACAGCAAATAAACCGCTTGGTTGGTTTGACTTTCCCCCTGCTTTCCCTACAATTCGACCCGCGCGGCCCGCCCCAAGCGGGCTTCTTTTTTACCAGTCACTGGCTACTGATTAGCGGGAATACCACCTTCGAGGTAGGCGATGAGTCGAAGACGAGTGATGGTCGGGTTGGGGGCGCTGATTAGCCTCGTGTTCTTGTGGCTTGCGCTACGGGGACAAGATTGGTTGGAGATCGTGAGAGCGTTCCGGCAGGCAGATTATCGGTGGTTGATCCCGGCGTCGCTGCTCATCCTGGCAGACTATGGATTCCGTGCGTGGCGTTGGGGCGTCATCCTGCGTCCCGCTACGAAGCAGCGGCTACCGTTACGTATCCTCTTCCCCGTGTTGTTGCTTGGTTTTGCCGCCAACAACGTGCTCCCCGCCCGGGCAGGGGAAGTCTGGCGGATGTGGGGCATGGCGCATCGGACACCTGTGCGCAAGACTGTTGTGCTCAGCACGTTGGTGGTCGAGCGCGTCTTCGACGGCTTCACCCTGCTTTTCTTGTTGGCGGTCGCCGGCCTCGTTCACCCCCTGACGAGTGAGGCACGGATGATCGAGTATGGTCTCACAGCACTTTTTGTACTCGTCTTTCTGGGACTTCTCCTTTTCCTTTTCTTTGAAGAGTGGACGATCCGGATCGCAACCCGCCTGATGTGGCCCATTCCGAAGGATCTACGCGAGCGACTTCTGGATGTGCTCAGTCGCTTTGCTGAGGGATTACACACCCTGCGCCAACCTCAGGCACTTGCTCGCATCATCGGCAGCTCCTTGCTAGCGTGGGGTAGCCAGGGACTGAGCTACGGAGCGATCCTCATCGCGTTCGGCCTTGCACTGCCACCCGCGGAGCTCTTCACTGTCTCCATCCTCATGCTTGCCCTGATCAACCTGCTTATTCTCATTCCGGCCGCGCCTGGTAACGTCGGTACCTATGAAGCGGGGGGCCTTCTAGCGCTAAGCGTTGCGGGCATCCTGACGGGACGGGCAGAGCTTGCCACCGCGATCATCCTCGTCACGCACGTTCTGCAGTGGCTGCTCGTGACGGCCCTCGGTCTCCTCATCGCGGCCCAGGAGGGCCTCACACTCGCCGGACTGAGCACCGGGCCGGAACTGACCGAGGGGTAAACATTGCCCACATCCTGACTTCTCTGTACAATCGCTGTTTGTGCAATGGTGCACATCTGAAAAATGAAAAGGGTGGTTGATCTCCATCCAGATACAACACACCCAAGCGAAAAGCTGGAGGTTTCTGTGAAGTTACACGAGTATCAATCCAAGCGGCTTTTCGGTGAGTTTGGCATTCCCATCCCGCAGGGGGAAGTGGCAACGACGCCGGAAGAGGCACGACAGATCGCCGAGAGGATTGGCAAGCCGGTGGTCGTGAAGGCGCAGGTGCTTGTCGGGGGGCGCGGCAAGGCAGGTGGCGTGAAGCTTGCCAAGACGCCCGAAGAGGCGGAGGCGCGTGCGCGCGAGATATTGGGCATGGACATCAAGGGACTGACGGTCGAGAAGGTACTGATCGACCCGGCAGCAGATATCAAGGATGAGATCTACCTGGGTGTGACGCTCGACCGTGCCGCCCGCAAGAATGCTATCATGGCATCGGCTGCAGGGGGCGTAGACATCGAGGAGGTGGCCGCGACGACGCCGGAGAAGATCGTCACGGTGCGCGTAGACCCCGCAGTTGGTCTAGCAGATTACCAGAAGCGCGCTCTGGCGTACGATATCGGTCTGGAAGACAAGCAGCAGGTACGCCAGTTCACCGATATCGTCGGCAAGCTCTACGATGTGTACAGTGGGACGGATGCCACGCTAGCTGAGATCAACCCGCTCATCGTGGGGGAGGATGGCTCGCTGCTAGCGGTGGACGGCAAGATCGATCTGGACGATAATGCCCTCTTCCGCCATCCGGAACTCGCTGAGAAGCGGGACATCTCAGAGGAGACGGAGGCCGAACAGGAGGCGCGCAAGGCGGGACTGACCTACATCGACCTCGACGGCACGATTGGCTGTATGGTGAACGGTGCCGGGCTGGCGATGGCAACGATGGATGTGATCAAGCTCTACGGTGGTGAGCCCGCCAACTTCCTCGACATCGGCGGCGGCGCAAGGGCGGACCAGGTGGCCAAGGCGATCGAGATTATCTTGAGCGACCCGCGCGTGAACGTCATCCTCTTCAACATCTTCGGCGGCATCACCCGCGGGGATGAGGTGGCACGGGGCATCCTTGAGGCGCTGGAGCAGGTGGATACCGACGTCCCGATGGTCGCGCGCATCGTTGGCACCAAGGCCGAAGAGGGACGTGCGCTCCTGGCCGAGGCCGAGATGGAGACCGCGACGACGCTGGCGGAGGCCGCGCAGAAGGCGGTCGCGCTCAGCAAGGAACGCTCAGCGGCATCGGCATGAACAGGATAGAGTGGGACCAGATAACAAACGAGGTTGTCGGCTACCTGCAGTCGCTCCTGCGGATTAATACGATTAATCCACCAGGGAACGAGATCGAGGCGGCGCGCTGGCTCGCAGACGTGCTACAGCGCGAGGGGATCGAACCCATCATCCTGGAAAGCGTACCCGGCCGTGGCAACCTCGTGGCGCGGTTGGAGGGTACAGGCGAGGAAGCACCACTCCTCTTGATGTCACACGTGGATGTGGTACCTGTGGAACCGGATAAGTGGGTTTACCCTCCGTTTGGTGGCGAGATCCACGATGGCTACATCTGGGGGCGCGGAGCGCTCGACATGAAGCACATCGTGGCGCAGGAACTGATGTTGATGCTCCTCTTCAAGCGGTTGGCCGATCAAGGGGTGCGGCTGAAACGTGACCTGATCTTCATGGCGGCAGCGGACGAGGAGCGCGGGGGCAAGTACGGGGCGCATTGGCTGGTGGACAACCATCCAGAGCTGGTCCGAGCCGAGTATGCACTCAACGAGGGGGGCGGTCTCCCCAACAGGGTGGGTGATGCGCTCTTCATGACAGTGCAGACGAGCGAGAAGGGACTGGCACGCTTCAGATTGATCGCCCGTGGGGAGCCCGGTCACGCTAGTCAACCCCGGGAGGACAACGCGGTGGTGAGGCTGGCAGAGGCAGTCGCCGCGATCGGTCGTGCCAAGCTCCCCGCCCATCTCACAGAGACGGTCCGTGCTTTCTTCGAGACGATGGCTTCCCAGCAATCCCCTGAGACCGCCGAGTTGATGCGTATCCTGGCAACAGACGAGACACGGGTCGACGCAGTGCTGGAACAGCTTACCGTTGATGACAACAAGAAGCGTTACTTCTACGCTCTCACCCACAACACTGCTACACCAACCATCCTTGAAGCAGGCTCGAAGATCAACGTTATCCCAAGTGAGGCCATGGCACGCGTGGATGGGCGCACGTTGCCGGGCTTTGACCGCGAAGCATTCCGGCAAGAGTTGGAACCCCTGTTGCCAGACGGTGTGGAACTCCAATTTGAGGACGAAGGTGCTCCATTGGAATCGGGCCTAGACTCGCCGCTCTTCGACGCGATCCGCGCCAGCATCGACGAGCACTATCCCGAGGTCACGCTGGTGCCCACCTTACTCACAGGCGCAACGGACGCCAAGGCGATCGTCAAGCTAGGCACCAAGGTGTACGGTTTCAGCCCGCGACGGTACGAACCGGAGATGGAGGGCCTGAATCTTGTTCACGGCCACAACGAGCGCATCTCCATCGACAGCCTTGTCTTCGGGACTCGCGTGCTTTTTGACATCATCTGGCGCTTCTGTGAGCCCGTCATGGCCGAGCCCAAACGGCAACCATTCACACAATGAAGTGAGGTATTGCAGAATGAGTCAAGTGCGGAGTGCGGATTTCGGAATGCGGAATGGTCCAGGTGCGGAGGGCGTCCAGTGATACGTTGTGCAATGCGGAACACGCAGTATGATTCGGAGGAAGGATAATGAGCGTTTTTGTTGATGAGAATACTAAAGTTGTCGTTTCGGGCATTACGGGCCGTGAGGGCAGCTTTCATACGGAACAGATGATTGAGTACGGCACGCAGGTTGTCGCAGGCGTGACCCCCGGAAAAGGGGGACAGACGCATCTGGGCGTGCCGGTCTATAACACGGTTCGACAAGCGGTCGAGCAGGAAGGCGCCAACACGAGCCTCATCTTCGTGCCCGCTCCCTTCGCGGCCGATGCGATGCTGGAGGCGGCAGACAGTGGCGTGGATCTAATTATCACCATCACCGAAGGGGTACCGGTGCAGGACATGATCCCAGTGAAGGCGTACGTGGATCAGAAGGGAATCAGGCTGCTCGGCCCGAACTGCCCCGGCATGCTCACGCCGAATGAGGCCAAGGTGGGGATCATCCCCGGCTCTATTGCCAAGCCTGGTCCCGTAGGCATCGTCTCCCGCTCCGGCACGCTGACATACGAGGTGAGCTACGAGCTGCTGCAGCGCGACATCGGCGTCACCACCATCGTCGGTATTGGCGGTGACCCGGTACCCGGCATGCACTTCGTCGATGTGTTGAAAGCCTTCCAGGAGGATCCCGAAGCGAGGGCGATGGTACTGATCGGTGAGATCGGTGGCACGGACGAGGAGCAGGCTGCTGCTTACATTGCCGGAAACGTCACCAAGCCCGTCTTCGGCTTCATTGCCGGCCGCACGGCGCCTCCCGGCAAGCGTATGGGACATGCGGGAGCGATCATCTCCGGTGGCGGCGAAGGTACCGCCCAATCGAAGATCGACGCGCTTGAAGCAGCGGGGGTGAAGATTGGCAACCACCCGGGTGAGGTGGCGGAGTTGGTGGCGGAGCACTTGAAGGGATAAGTCACCTCGCGCATCAAGTAGTAGAGTACGTGGATGATAATGCGCCCTTGGCTTTCATGGCTAGGGGCGCATTCTTATGCTCGCGGGTAGGAGCTGTGGGAGCTATGGGAGCTGTGGGAGCTGTAGGAGTTGTGGGAACTTCGTTTCTGATGACGAGGTACGTGGTACGGATTACGGTAGCCGTACTTGGTTTGGTGGGTCTGGTCTCTGTCCTGTTTGGCTCTGTTGATGTTGATGAATCGGTTTTCTTCCTCATCGGCCAGGAGATGCGCCACGGCAGCCTTCCCTACGTGGATCTGTGGGATCACAAGGGGGTCCCGATCTATTGGCTCGGGTATGTTGCTTCCTTCTTTGGTTCCTACTCTGTTTTGGTAGGCAGATTGCTTAGCGTCGCACTCCCCCTCAGTGGCTGCGTCGCGCTTCTCAAAGCGTTGGACGTGCGCCTAAGTCGCGATCTGCTGTTATTTGTCATCAGTATGGGTCTGGCAGCGTCGGCCTCCGTTGCTTACGGAATGATGACGGAGCAATTGGAAGCAGCAGCGGTACTCTGGTCGTTGTCCCTTACGCTAGCAGCCCTGAATTGCCGAACCACATCGCGTCGTTGGCTGCTAATGTTTGGTGCGGGGGTACTGTCGGGATGGGGCATCGCTGCGCGGTTACACGTAGGTGTATATCTCCTGGCATTGTTAGGCTTGACAACTTTCTACGCTGTTCGAAGACGGCAACCGGATCGCCTTGTTGACGGTGGCTTCTTGTTCGTGGGTGCGATGTTGTCACTCGCGCTCGTTGGCCTGTGGCTCTATCGAGCCGGGCTCCTACAAGCCACCTACGACGTGTACCTTCTTGGCAACGTTACCTACGCACAATATTACCGGCCAACGTTGCCCCGCATGGCCTACGCCCTCCGTGATGCGGTCGGCCCGTTTCTTGGTCTCAATGCATTCTTCTTTATCTTCGGCCTGCCCGGTCTTCTGCTCATTCCGGTTCGACCCCACAAGCGAGTCGCCCTGTTTGCGGCGCTTGGGATAGCCCTCCTCCTCTCTGTGGGCACCAGGATGGGACAGCATCCTCACTACTGGACAACTGCTTTCTGGTTTCTGGCGCTAGGAAGTGCGTATGCCCTGCACAGCGCCACGATGCGGCGCAGCGATGTGGGTATGAACCTGTTTAACCTGTTGTTCCTAGCTGCCCTTCTGTCGATTCCGGTTGCACGACAGGGTGTGGAGCTGATACTGAAAGGCAAAGACAACAATGTAGCAGAGGAATTAAACATCTATGCGCCCCAGGGATCGCGTCTCTGGATCGCAGGTGGGCCGCCAGGCAGCAAGTTGTACCTTGATACGCACACGCGCCCAGGCACGCGCTACATCTACACGGGGGGCGCGGCGTGGCTGTTGTTCGATGCCGACCTGGCCCTCCAAGACCTTATCCAGTATAGGCCAATCATCGCGCTGGGTCCGGTGTGGTATGATGGATCCGAATTCCGCGCTTCGGTACCCATAGCCATGCAAGAATTTCTCAAGGTAAACTATAGACATATGGGGACGATTGCCGATGAACCTACCGGGCTTGTGCTTGAGGTATACCAGCCGAAGGATTCAACATTTACTCAGCCTTGAGTGAGAGCTACGGATGAGGCTGTGCGGCTTCCGGAGCGGTACTGCTCTTGCTGAGGATAGATCGAGGTGTTCTGATGATGCATGAAAACAATGTACCCGAGCAACGTAACATCCTGCTGTTGCTCTTCCCAAGTTTTAGTGAGTACGAGGTAACGATCGCGACTGCTGTATTACGCGATACCCATCACCTCACTACGGTAGCGCTGGTGCCAGAGCCGGTGACCGGTGAGTCGGGGCTGCAGGTGATGCCGCATGCAGCCCTTGACGAGATCGATCCCTCCGAGTACGAGGCGCTGATCATCCCCGGCGGAAACATGTTCTACCTCAAGCGGGCGCGTCCGCTCTTCGATTTTGTGCGCACCCTCCACGATCAAGGCACGCTCCTGGCGGCGATCTGTAGTGGTCCCTACGTGCTGGCGCGCGCCGGCGTGCTCGCCAGCCGTCGCTACACCGTGACACTCACACCGCAGCAACGAGCCTACCTCGGTTGCTTCGAGGAGCGTGGGTTCTGCTACGACCCTATTGTAGAGGACGAGAATGTACTGACAGCACAAGGGCACGCCTACGTGGAGTTCGGCCTGCGCATTGGCGAACGGCTCGGAGCCATCAGGGATAATACGGTGCATGATTTCTACCGGGGGGTCCGGGATTTCAGGATGATGTTGATCTCATGAGGTTCATGGAGCGAGGAGCGGGGAGCGGAAGGATGAAGGATGAAGGATGAAAGGGCTCACGGAAAGACGCAAAGTGGCAAGTCATGTAATATGTAACATGCAACATGCAACATGCTGCCTGCCACCTGCCGCGATGGGCCACGGATTATGAGGATTTGGTGAAGGGAATGTATGAGTTGTCAGAGCTTCCTGGGCCGGTTCAGGGGGCTCTTCGTGTGTTGGCGACGGCGGGGGAGTCGGTGTGGCTTGTTGGGGGGGCTACGCGGGATTTATTGATGGGGCGAGAGGTGAAGGATTTCGATCTCGTCGTCCGCGGGAGTGGGCTACGTTGGGCCCGGCGTATTGC